>NCCT01000105.1 GCA_002279795.1 Hydrogenophilales bacterium 12-61-10 | reverse complement strand
GATCGCCCAGGTCATCTTTTCGACTTCTTCATGGATGCTGGAGCCCAACGCCGAGTTGCCGATGTTGGCGTTGATCTTCACCAGGAAATTGCGGCCGATGATCATCGGCTCGGATTCGGGGTGGTTGATATTGTTGGGGATGATGGCGCGGCCACGGGCGATTTCGCTGCGCACGAATTCGGGAGTGATCTCGTTCTGCAGGTTCGCGCCGTAGTTCTGCCCCGGATGCTGGCGGTTCATCATGGTGGCGAGCTTGTCGCCCAGCGGGCCGGTCTGCTTCAGCGACTCCAGATACGCGGTGCGGTTGTTGTTCTCGCGGATGGCGATGAACTCCATTTCCGGGGTGATGATGCCCTGTCGCGCGTAGTGCATCTGCGTCACGTTCATGCCGGCTTTGGCACGGCGCGGGGTGCGCGCCAGTTCGGGAAAGCGCATGCCGGCGAGTTCGGGGTTGGCGGCCTGCTGGCGGCCGTATTCCGAGCTCAGGTCGGACAGCACCTCGGTGTCACCGCGCGACTCGATCCAGCCGGTGCGCATGCTTGGCAGGCCCTTACGGATGTCGATGCTGACGGCGGGATCGCTGTAAGGGCCCGAACAATCGTAGACAAAAATCGCCGGGTTCTTTTCGCCGCCCAGATTGGTCGGCGTGTCGTCCTGGCTGATTTCGCGCATCGGCACGCGGATGTCGGGCGTGCTGCCCTCGACGTAAATCTTGCGTGAATTGGGCAAGGGCTGGACGGCGAGCGCATCGACATGGGCGTCAGCGGCGAGAAACTTGGGGGTGGCATTCATGGTGCGCTCCAGAAAAAGCAGGAGGCTGCTGTGGGGCAGCCTCACCGGTAAAAAGTGGAGGCTGTATCAGCCTCGCTGGAAAACAAACGGAGGCTGTAAATCGGCCTCGCTGCATTCAATACAAGGGAGGCCTGTCGGCCTCCCTACGTCGGTATCAACCGCATCAGGTTCAAAGGGTATGTCTCACTCCATGCCGCAAACTACCTGGCTGGAGACCCCTGGCGAGCGGCTAAAGTTAGCCGAAATGTGGAATAATTGCAAGGCGACTTAGCGTCTAACTTATTGAGCCGTCAATCAATTTTTATCCTGACACTTTCGTCTCCGGCATTTTTCTTCGGGCAAGGACACACATGGACATCGAGCAGGCGCGCTACAACATGGTGGAACAGCAAATCCGCACCTGGGACGTTCTGGATCAGGATGTGCTCAGCCTGCTGTTCAAAATCCGCCGCGAAGATTTCGTCCCCGAGGCCCACCGCGCGCTCGCCTTCGTCGACATGGAAATCCCGCTTGGTCACGGTCAGGCGATGTGGACGCCCAAGCTCGAAGCGCGGGTGATCCAGGAACTCGCGATCCGCCCCACCGACCGCGTGCTGGAAATCGGCACCGGCAGCGGCTACCTCACCGCGCTACTGGCGATGAATGCTGCCGAAGTGGTGTCGACCGAAATTTACCCGGCGTTTTCCACCGCCGCCGGCAACAAGTTGCGCGCCCACGGCATCGAAAACGTCACGCTGCATGTCGGCGACGCGGCGCGCGACTGGCCGGACGACGCCGGCTTCGATGTCATCGTACTGACCGGCTCGACCCCGCTGTTGTCGGGCGCATTTCGCAACCGCCTGCGCACTGGCGGGCGGATGTTCGCCATCATCGGCAGCGCGCCGGTGATGCAGGCCCAGCTGATTACCTGCACCGCGCCTGGTGCATTTCGCAGCGTGACGCTGTTCGAAACCTGCCTGACCGAACTGGTCAATGCCCCGCAACCCATCGCCTTCGTGTTCTGACCATGCGCCAGTTCCGCCCCGTCGAACTCGACGCCTACCTCAAGGCTGGCCACACCCCGACCCTGCTCGACGTGCGTGAACCGTGGGAGGCCGCGCTGTGCCGCATTCCGGGCGCCGTGCTGATTCCGATGGGCGAGCTGCCCAGCCGTGCCCAGGAACTGGATCCGGACGCCGAAACCGTGGTGATCTGCCATCATGGGGTGCGCAGCTATCACGCTGCCCGCTATCTGGAAACAATCGGCTTCGACGATGTCGTCAATCTTTCCGGCGGCGTCGCCGCGTGGGCCGACGAAGTCGACCCGTCCATGCCGCGCTACTGACCCCATGCCCAGAACTGGATCCACCATGTCTTACAAGCTGTTGACGCTTGCCCTCGCGACGCTCCTCGCCCCCGCAGCTCAAGCGACCAACCTGACCGACGTCTACCGCGACGCGCAAACCTACGATGCGCAATACGCGGCCGCGCGCGCCGCGTCGCAGGCCGGCCAGGAAAAATCTGCACAGGCTCGCGCCGGCTTGCTGCCGCAGGTCAATCTCAACGGCAACGTGCGCTACAACGATGTCACCTCCACCTTGCCCGGCGGCGATGCGCGCTACGACTCCAACGGGGTCGGCATCAACGCCTCGCAGCCGCTGTATCGCAAGCAGAACTTCGTGCAGTACGAACAGGCCAAAAACCAGACAAAAATTGCCGATGTGCAGTTCAGGCTGGCAGGGCAGGACCTGATCCTGCGGGTCGCGCGGGCCTATTTCGACGTGCTGGAATCGCAGGACAACATTGCCTTCATCAACGCACAAAAATCTGCCATCACGGAGCAGCTGGCCGCGGCCAAGCGCAACTTCGAAGTCGGCACCGCCACCATCACCGACACCCACGAAGCGCAGGCGCGCTTCGACCTTGCCGTGGCGCAGGAAATTGCCGAGCAGAACAACCTCAATATCCGCCTGCGCGCGCTGGAAAAGCTCATCGGCAAGCCGCCCGGCGCGCTCGATGCGCTGATCGACAACACGCTGCTGCAAGCCGAAGCCATCACCATCGACGACTGGGCCGAACGCGCCAGCAAGGGCAACCTGCAAGCCGAGATCCAGCGGCTGTCCAAGGCCATCGCCGATCAGGAAATCGAGCGCACCCGCGCCGGCCACTACCCGACGCTCGACGCCGTCGCCGGCTACACCCTCAACAACGGGCAGAACTTCGGCTCCCTGCAGGTCGACACCCGTACCGCCAGCGTCGGCGTCGAGCTCAACCTGCCGATCTATCAGGGCGGGTTAACCAACTCGCGCGTGCGCGAAGCCGTCGCCAACCAGGAAAAAGCGCGCCAGGATCTCGAAGCCGCCACCCGCGACGCCAGCCTGCAAGCGCGCCAGGCCTGGCTCAACGTCAACAGCGGCGTCGCCCGCGTGCGGGCGCTCGAACAGGCGCTGGTTTCAACCCAGGCTCAGCTCGATTCGACCAAGCTCGGTCTGGAGGTTGGCGTGCGCACCAGCCTCGACGTGCTGAACGCCGAACAGCAGGTGCTCTCGGCCCGCCGCGACCTCGCCGCCGCGCGCTATGCCTATCTGTTGTCGGGCCTGTCGCTCAAGGCCGCCGACGGCAGCCTCGGCCCCGCCGATCTGGCTGCAATCGACTTGCACCTCAAACCCGTCGCGCAATAAGTCCGCAGGCCCGCGATACCCAGCCTTCGCGCCCGAACAGCCTACGGACTGGGCGCGCCACTAAATCCCAAAAGGGCACCAGCACCCGGACAGCCTACGGCCTGGGCACAAGCCCCGCCACCCGCGCCGCCGCGCCGCGATGGCGCGCGGCAAACGCCCGCCCTGCTTCGCCCATGCGGACGCGCGACGGCGCATCGGCCAGCAGCCGCAAGCCGTGCTCCATCAGTCCGGCCGCGTCGTTCACCCGCAGCGCCGCGCCCGCCTCGATCGCCAGCCGCGTCGCCTCCTCGAAATTGAACGTGTACGGCCCCACCAGCACCGGCCGCCCCACGCTCGCCGCCTCGATCAGGTTCTGCCCGCCCAGCGGCTGCAGGCTGCCGCCCACAAACGCCACATCGCACGCCGCGTAATAGGCGAACAGCTCGCCGAGGCTGTCGCCCAGCAGCACCCGTGTCTGCGGCTTCAGCGGCGCAGTGCAGAGCGCGCTGCGCCGCTGGTACGGCAAGCCCGCCGCTTCGATCAAGGCCGCCACTTCGTCGAAGCGCTGCGGATGGCGCGGCACCAGCAGCAGCAGCACGTCGGCGGGCGCGGCGTCGGCAAACGCGCGCAGCAACGGCGCTTCCTCGCCCTCGCGCGTGCTCGCCGCCAGCAGCACAGGGCGCGTGCCCCATGCGGCTTTCCACGCAGCACCACGCTCGAGTTGCGCGGGCGGCGGCGTGATGTCGAATTTGAGATTGCCGGTGACCTGCGGCGCACGCGCGCCAAGTTTTTCCAGCCGCGCCGCATCGGCTTGCGACTGCGCGGCCACGACGGCGATCCGTTGCAGGCACGCGCGCACCAAAGCCGGCAGCCGCGCGTAACCGCGCGCCGAGCGCTCGGACAGGCGCGCGTTCACCAGCATCAGCGGCACCTTCTCGCGCGCCGCCGCGTGGATCAAATTCGGCCACAGTTCAGTTTCCATCAGGATGCCGACACGCGGTTGCGCCCGCAGCACAAACCGCCGCACCAGCCACGCGTAGTCATAAGGCAAATAGACGATGCGGGCAAAATCGCCGTACAGCGATTCAGCCGTCGCGCGTCCCGTCGGCGTCATGCAGGTCAGCAGAACCGGAGCGTCGGGATGCGCCACGCGCAATGCCGCGACCAGGGGCTGCGCCGCACGCATCTCGCCGACCGACACCGCATGAATCCACAGCGCACCGCTCGGCACGGTGGCCGACCCCAGGCGTTCGTCCCAGTGTTGCCGGTAGCCAGGCTCGCGCCGCCCGCGCCACAGCAGCCGCAGCGGAATCAGCGGCGCGGCCAGCAGCAGCGCCAGTCGGTACAGGCTCCAGTCGAAAATCAGGCGGGCAGAGGGCATCGGCGGATTGTAAGCGGGGCAGCCATTGCGCCCATAGCTGCAAGCGCCGGGAGCTTGTAGCCCCGGTGAGGGCATCAATGCCCAAGCAGAAGGTCATCGGCTGTCGGGTGCTAAACTCGGCGCCACTTTTTGGAGGCCAAACAATGAAAATCCTGCTCACCGGCGCGGCCGGGTTTATCGGCATGCACGTCGCGCAAATCCTGCTGAAGCGCGGCGACGAAGTGGTCGGCATCGACAACCTCAACGACTACTACGACCCGGCCTTGAAGCTGGCGCGGCTGGAACAGCTGAAGCCCTATCCCAACTTTCGCTTCCTCAAGGTCGACATCTCCGACCGCATGGTGATGGAAGACCTGTTCGAGAAGGGCCACTTCGACGCCGTCATCAACCTCGCCGCACAGGCCGGCGTGCGCTACTCGCTGAAGAATCCGCACGCCTATGTGCAGTCGAACATCGTCGGCTTCGCCAACCTGCTCGAAGGCTGCCGCCACCACGGCGTCAAGCACTTCGTCTACGCAAGTTCGTCCAGCGTGTACGGCGCCAACACCAAGATCCCGTTCTCCACCCACGACCCGGTCAACCACCCGGTCAGCCTGTACGCCGCCAGCAAGAAGGCCAACGAGCTGATGGCGCACACCTACTCGCACCTCTACGGCCTGCCCACCACCGGGCTGCGCTACTTCACCGTCTACGGCCCCTGGGGCCGGCCCGACATGTCGCCGTGGCTGTTCACCAGCGCCATCCTGGAAAATCGCACCATCGACGTCTTCAACCACGGCGACATGTCGCGCGACTTCACCTACATCGACGACATCGCCGACGGCACCGTCAAAGTGCTCGACCGTATCCCGCAGGGCAACCCCGAGTTCGACCACAAGAACCCCGACCCGGCATCGAGCCACGCCCCCTACCGCGTCTACAACATAGGCAACCACACCCCGGTGCAGCTGATGGACTTCATCGGCACCATCGAAGCCGCACTCGGCCAGACCGCGAAAAAGAACTTCCTGCCGATGCAGGACGGCGACGTGCAGGCAACCTACGCGGATATCGACGAGCTGGTGCGCGATACGGGATTCAAGCCGGCGACGACGCTGGAATATGGGATCGGAAAGTGGGTGGAGTGGTATCAGGGCTATACGTCCGGCAAAACCATGTGATGCCGAGGTAAACCATGCCTACAATTAGTCAGTTCTTTGGCATCGTCATTCAAATGTTCTGGCGAGAACACGCGCCACCGCATTTTCATGCAATGTATGCGGAACATGAGGCCCTGATCGACATTCGTACGCTTGAAGTCATCGGCGGCAGCCTGCCCCGGCGGGCACTCAGTCTGACGATAGAATGGGCAATCGAGCACCGTGAAGAACTGATGGAGGACTGGAATCTATGTCAATCCAAACAACACCCGATGCGAATCAAACCGCTGGAGTAATCCCCGCAGCGCCGTGGCGAGTCAAAGCCCTGTCCGTTCTGCACGGCTATCGGCTGGCCGTCACGTTCATGGATGGCACAAATGGCATCGCGGATTTTTCAGCTATTTT
>NCCT01000009.1 GCA_002279795.1 Hydrogenophilales bacterium 12-61-10 | reverse complement strand
TTCTTGTGATAGCAGAAATGCGGAATCGTGATGCCGGCCTGGTTGGCTGCATCCATGATGGTGTCGCCGCTTTCGACCTGAAGCGCACGTCCGTCAATTTCGATATTAAGCGTAGCCATTGTCTAGTGTGTTTCGCCCGTATCGTTCAGACCATGCAGCGCTTGTGTTCGACGTGATACGCGAACTCATCGCCAAAATGTTTGAGAAAACTTTGTACCGGCATGGCTGCCGCGTCCCCCAGCGCGCAAATGGTATACCCACCAATTTTGCCTGCGACGCTATTGAGCAGTTCCAGATCATCGGGGCGACCCTGACCATGTTCGATACGGTGAATCATGCGATACATCCAGCCGGTGCCCTCTCGGCAAGGCGTACATTGACCACACGATTCTTCATGATAAAAATAGGACAGTCGCTCGAGCGCACGAACCATGCAGACGGTTTCGTCCATCACGATCACCGCGCCAGATCCCAGCATCGAACCTGCTTTGGCGATGCAATCGAAGTCCATCGTGCAATCCATCATGATGGCGCCTGGCAACACGGGAGCAGATGACCCGCCAGGGATGACCGCCTTCAATTTATGGCCGTTTCGCACCCCTCCCGCCATGGCCAGCAGTTCACTGAACGGCGTTCCCAGGGCCACTTCGTAATTGCCGGGTTTGTTGACATGCCCCGATACCGAAAACAGCTTGGAACCGCCGTTATTGGGTTTTCCCAGTTCCAGAAAAGCCTGACCACCATGCTGCATGATCCACGGCACGCTCGCCAGGGTCTCGGTATTGTTGATCGTCGTAGGCTTGCCATAAAGTCCAAAGCTGGCCGGAAAGGGTGGCTTGAAGCGCGGCTGGCCCTTTTTGCCCTCGAGCGATTCGAGCAAGGCTGTTTCCTCGCCACAGATGTAGGCGCCATAACCGTGATGCGCATGCAATTGAAAGCTGAAATCAGTGCCGAACAGTTTGTCGCCAAGATACCCCGCTGCACGCGCCTCGGCCAACGCACGCTCAAAAGACTCGTACACGTCAAAGATTTCGCCGTGGATGTAGTTGTACCCAACTTTTGCACCCAGCACATACCCCGCGATCGCCATGCCTTCGATCAGCTGATGGGGGTTGTAACGCATGATGTCGCGATCCTTGAACGTACCCGGTTCGCCTTCGTCGCTGTTGCAAACGATGTATTTATCGCCGGGAAAGGCGCGCGGCATGAAGCTCCACTTGAGCCCGGTGGGGAAACCCGCGCCACCGCGTCCGCGCAGGGCGGACAGCTTGAGCTGGGCGATGATGTCGTCGCCCGACACCTTTTCAGTAATCACTCTGCGCAGTGCCTGATAACCCCCGTGTTCAACATAGGTCGCGAGCGAAGCAGGATCGGTCAATTCCCGTGTCCAGGAACAGACCTTGACGCTTGGCGTGAGCAGACTCATTTCAGTTGCTCCAGCAGTTCGTCTATTTTTTCAGCCGTCAGGTGCGTGTGCATGGCGTGGTTGTTATGCAAGCACATCGGCGCATCGCCACAGGCGCCCATGCACTCACCTTCCTTCAGGGTATAGCGACCATCCTGAGTGGTTTCACCAAACCCGATGCCGAGTTTGTTTTTAAGATGCTCGGCGATCTCGTTTGCACCCATCAAGGCACACGGTAGATTGGTGCATAGCGTGATTTTGTTGCGCCCCACCGAGCGGGTGTCGTACATGTTGTAGAACGTTGCAACTTCGTATGCCGCAATGGCCGGCATATCGAGATATTGCGCGACGTACTCGATCAGTTCGGGCCTGAGCCAACCTTTTTCAGACTGGACAATGCGCAGCGCCCCCATCACGGCTGACTGTTTGTGTTCAGCTGGATATTTGGCAATTTCCAGATCAATGAGCGCGAGGGATTCTGAACTCAGCTGCAGGCTGTCATTCACATTGGAGTTGGCCATCAGCGGTCGATCTCCCCAAAAACAATATCCTGCGTGCCGATGATGGCGACGACGTCGGCAATCATGTGGCCCCGGCTCATTTCATCGAGCGCAGCCAGATGCGCATACCCTGGCGCACGGATCTTCAGCCGGTAAGGTTTGTTGGCGCCATCCGAAACCAGATAAATACCGAACTCACCCTTGGGATGTTCAACTGAGGCATACGCCTCGCCTGCCGGAACATGCATGCCTTCGGTGAAAAGCTTGAAATGATGGATCAGTTCTTCCATGTTCTGCTTCATGTCGATGCGCGACGGCGGCGCAACCTTGTGATTGTCGACAATCACCGGGCCGGGGTTCTTGCGCAGCCAGTCCACGCACTGCTTGATGATGCGGTTGGACTGCCGGAACTCCTCGATCCGCACCAGATAGCGGTCGTAGCAATCGCCGTTGGTGCCGACCGGAATATCGAAATCCATGCGGTCGTAGACTTCATAGGGCTGTTTCTTGCGCAAATCCCATTCCACGCCGGAACCGCGCAACATCGGCCCAGTGAAGCCCAACGCCAATGCACGCTCGGGCGACACGACCCCGATACCGACGGTGCGCTGTTTCCAGATGCGATTGTCGGTCAGCAGGGTTTCGTACTCGTCGACATACGCGGGAAAACGCTGCGTGAAGTCATCGATGAAATCCAGCAACGACCCCTGACGGTTCGCGTTCATCGACTTCATGGTCTCGGCGTTGCGGGTGTGCTGCGCCTGGTATTGCGGCATCGTGTCCGGCAGGTCGCGATACACGCCGCCAGGGCGATAGTAAGCCGCATGCAGACGCGCGCCCGACACCGCCTCGTAGCAGTCCATCAGGTCCTCGCGCTCACGGAATGCATACAGAAACACCGTCATCGCACCGACGTCGAGCGCATGCGCCCCCAGCCACAGCAGGTGATTCAGTACGCGGGTGATTTCATCGAACATCACGCGGATGTACTGCGCCCGCTCCGGCACCTCAATGCCGAGCAGCTTTTCGATCGCCATTACATAGGCATGTTCATTGACCATCATCGACACGTAGTCGAGACGATCCATATACGGAACCGACTGGATGAAGGTCTTGTGCTCTGCCAGCTTCTCGGTGGCCCGGTGCAACAGACCGATATGCGGGTCGGCACGCTGGATCACCTCGCCGTCGAGTTCCAGCACCAGACGCAGCACGCCGTGCGCGGCCGGGTGCTGCGGGCCGAAGTTCATCGTGTAATTGCGGATTTCAGCCATGTCAGCGGCCCGCTCCATAGCTTTCGTCACGCACGATACGCGGCACGATCTCACGCGGTTCGATGGACACCGGCTGGTAAATCACCCGCCGCTGCGTCGGGTCGTAGCGCATTTCAACATTGCCAGACAGCGGGAAATCCTTGCGGAAGGGATGACCAATAAAACCATAGTCGGTCAATATCCGGCGCAAGTCCGGATGCCCTTCGAACACAATCCCGTACAAGTCGAAAGCTTCGCGCTCGAACCAGTTGGCGGCGGGCCAGATATCAACCAGCGAGGCCACAACCGGCAAATCGTCATCCGGACAGAACACGCGCACACGCACGCGCTGATTGTTCGAGACCGACAACAGATGCACCACCACAGCAAAGCGCGCACCGTCCCACTCACCTTCCCCACCAAAGCCGGAATAGTCCATGCCGCACAAATCGATCAGCTGTTCAAAACGGCACTCGGGGTGCTCGCGCAAGGCAAGCATCGCTGCAGCGTAATGCTGCGATTTGATAATCAAGGTCAACTCGCCCAAACGGACATACGACTGCGCCAACGCATCGCCCAGAACGGTTTCAATCGACAAAGAGAGGGCTTCCACAGTCTGTGTCATCAATTCTTAACGGGCAATGGTGTTGGTACGCTTGATCTTGTTCTGCAACTGGATGATGCCGAACAAGAGTGCTTCCGCGGTGGGCGGACAACCCGGGACGTAAATATCAACTGGCACGATGCGGTCGCAACCGCGCACCACCGAGTAGGAATAATGGTAGTAACCACCGCCGTTGGCACAAGAGCCCATGGAAATCACCCAGCGCGGTTCGGCCATCTGGTCGTAAACCTTGCGCAATGCCGGGGCCATCTTGTTGCACAGCGTGCCGGCAACAATCATCACATCGGACTGACGCGGACTCGGGCGAAACACGATCCCGAAACGATCTAGGTCATAGCGTGACGCGCCGGCCTGCATCATTTCGACCGCGCAACAAGCCAGCCCGAAAGTCATCGGCCACATCGATCCGGTACGCATGTAATTGATGAGCTGATCGGCCTGAGTCGTGACAAAGCCCTGCTCGAAGACGCCTTCGATGCTCATTCAGCTTGCTCCAAAAATATTGCTTCAGGACTCGCCGACTGCGCAGCGCGAACAGGCCCTTTCGCCGGGTCAATCTGTATGCTGCGCGACTGCCCCATCCCGTGCAGGCTCAAATGCCTCATTCCCATTCAAGCGCGCCCTTCATCCACTCGTAGATGAAGCCGACAACCAGAATACCGAGAAACACCATCATGGCGACGAACCCAGCCAAGCCGATTTCCTCCAGCACGATGGCCCACGGAAAGAGAAAGGCGATTTCAAGATCGAACAGGATGAACAGGATGGCAACAAGGTAATACCGCACGTCAAACTTCATGCGCGCATCCTCAAACGCCTCGAAACCGCATTCATAAGGAGAGAGCTTTTCGCTGTCCGGACGATTCGGTGCCAGCAGGGAACCCGCGACTATCGGGCCAATACCAAAGGCCAGGCCGACCAGTATGAACAACAGAATGGGGAGGTAATTCTCCAGCACTGATCCTCCGGCACCCCTTTGCGGGGTAAGACATTATGGACGCAGTTTATGTGTGCGCCACACTCAGTGTCAAGCCGAAAAATTAGTCTGTTTTAACTTATGGATCAATAAGTTATTAGATGATTCTGACTGATGAATAAATCAGGAAATTTGATGGTGCCGTCGGCGAGACTCGAACTCGCACAACCGAAGTCACTACCCCCTCAAGATAGCGTGTCTACCAATTCCACCACGACGGCCAATGGGCTTGCACCCGATTGAATACTGCTAGATAAATACGAGGTATTACAAATTTTACTGCGGGATATCTGCTGCTTTTGAACTACCGCCTTGCATCGGAGCAGCTGGCAACCCTGACTTCGCCGGAACTGCAGTCAAGTCCAGCACACTGCCGGTCTTGTGTTGCTGCAAACCGAAATACGCCAAGCCCAAGCTGGTCAGGAAAAACAGGCTTGCCAGTACCGCTGTACTGCGACTCAGAAAGTTTGCTGAACCCGTCGCTCCAAACAGACTGCCGGACGACCCACTACCAAATGCCGCCCCCATATCTGCCCCCTTGCCATGCTGAAGCAGAACCAATGCAATAACTGCAATTGAAACGATAATGTGTACGACCCAAACCAGTGTTTCCATAATTTTTGACTCTTACTTGGCCCCTGCCTGGCAAATTGCCACAAACTCATTTGCAACCAAAGATGCCCCGATATCGGGCTGAGCCATCAATTCTGCCGCATTCGCTGCCTTTACGCTACCCCCGTATTGAATTATCAATCGACTCGCAAGATCAGGATTAAGGGCAGCTATCTTGCCACGAATAAATGCATGAACTGCTTGAGCTTGCTCAGGAGAAGCTGTCTTGCCCGTTCCAATGGCCCACACTGGCTCATAAGCCACGATCGCGGCTGCCAAGGAATCCACTCCGGCGAGTTTGATCACGGCATCCAGCTGGCGCGCAACAACTGCTTCGGTTACACCCGATTCACGCTCGTCCAGAGACTCACCCACACACAAAATGGGTGTCAATCCGGCCGCCTGAGCAGCAACATATTTACCTGCAACAAGCTCATCGGATTCGCCGTACTGGCTGCGCCGCTCGGAGTGGCCAACAATCACATAACTGCAACCAAAATCCAGCAGCATGGAAGCTGAAACCTCTCCAGTGTAAGCACCTTTATTGTGCTCGGATAGGTTCTGCGCGCCCCAGGCAATGGACGACCCACTCAATATCGCCTGCGCCTGCGCCAAGTAGGGAAAAGGGACGCAAACTACCGCGTTCACTCCAACCAAAGCCGGTTTGAGTGCGTTCAGCAAGGCGGTATTTTCGGCCAGACTGCCGTGCATTTTCCAGTTACCGGCTACGAGCTTCTTACGCATTGTGGATCCGCCAGTCAAAAGTCCGCGATGGTAAGCGCAACGTGCGGGACGGTCAACCTGTAACAGGGCAAAATGCCAGCAATGTCACCCAAACCGGCCCGTAATGTAGTCTTCCGTCTGTTTTTTGCCTGGCCGCATAAAGATCGTTCCGGTTTCATTGAACTCAATCAACTCGCCCAAGTACATGAAGGCAGTGAAATCAGAGATTCGAGCGGCTTGCTGCATGTTGTGGGTAACGATGGCAATGGTGTATTCGTTTTTGAGCTCGTTGATGAGTTCTTCAATTTTGGCGGTTGATATCGGGTCCAGCGCAGAAGTAGGCTCGTCCAGCAATACAATTTCAGGCTTGACGGAAACTGCGCGCGCGATGCATAAACGCTGCTGCTGGCCACCAGAGAGCGACAAGCCACTTTGCTGCAGCTTGTCTTTTACCTCAGCCCATAATGCAGCCTTGTTGAGCGCCCACTCGACCCGATCATCCATCGCGCTTTTTGACAGTTGCTCGTACAAGCGCACACCAAACGCAATGTTTTCATAAATCGTCATTGGAAACGGTGTTGGCTTTTGGAACACCATGCCAATTTTGGCTCGCACCATGTTCACGTCCTGCCCCTTGTCCAGCAGGTTCTTGCCGTGAAACATGATTTGACCTTCGGCTCTCTGCCCCGGATAAAGGTCATACATACGATTAAAAGTTCGCAACAAGGTGGATTTGCCGCATCCAGACGGGCCGATAAAAGCGGTTACCTTATTGTTGGCAATGTCCAGGTTGACGTTCTTGAGCCCTTTGAAATCGCCATAGAAAAAATCCAGATTACGGATCTGCAGGGCAGCGTTCTCGCCAGTTGGAACGGCTTGATTAGGCATGGTGGGCATGGCTTGATTAATTAGAAATTCGTTAAGTACGGTCTAGTTTTTATCTTTGTTGCGGAAAGCAACGCGTACGCCAATGTTGATAGCCATGACAAACAGGGCAATCAACAACGCTCCACCCCAAGCCAGATTGACCCAGTTGTCGTAGGGACTCAGCGCAAACTGATAAATGACGACCGGCAGGTTGCCCATCGGTTCAGCCATATTGGTGCTGAAGAACTGATTGTTTAGCGCTGTAAACAGCAAGGGCGCGGTTTCGCCGGTAATGCGCGCCATTGCCAGCAGCACGCCCGTGACCACACCGGACTTCACCGCGCGCAAGGTGATCTTGAGCGAAACCTGCCAGCGTGGCGCACCTACAGCGAAAGCCGCTTCGCGCAAGCTGGTAGGTACCAGTTTCAGCATGTTTTCAGTCGTGCGAACCACCACTGGAATGGCAATCAACGCCAGTGCAAGCGAGCCCGCCCAGCCGGAAAAGCCACCCGTGGTCGCTACGAATAATGCATAAACAAACAGGCCAATGACGATGGACGGCGCTGACAGCATGATGTCAGTCATGAAACGGGTGAATGACGCAAACCTGGATATGCGCCCGTACTCAGCCAGATAGATGCCTGCCAGAATTCCCACAGGAGTCGCGATCAACATCGAAAACAACAAAATCAGGCCACTACCGACGATGGCGTTGCGCAGGCCTCCGCCCTCGGAACCCGGCGCCGGCGTATCCTGGGTAAACAAGTCCAGGCTGAGCGCGGCAAATCCCTTGGAAAACAGGATCCATAAAATCCACATCAACACAATCAGCCCAAGGCTCATGGCGACCATGGACAAGGCAATACCGATGCGGTTGACCCAGAGTCGGCGGCTATAGAGACTCAACATGGTTACAACCCTTCGGAGCCCATGCTGCGGCTGATAAGCCAACGTGAAATCGCCAGCACGACAAAAGTAATGATGAATAGCACCAATCCCAGCTCGAACAGCGAAGCAATGTGAAGCCCGGGATCTGCTTCACCGAACTCGTTCGCAAGCGTAGAGGCAATTGACGTGCCCGGCGCAAACAAGCTGCCGTTGATGCGGTTGGCATTGCCGATCACGAAAGTCACCGCCATGGTTTCGCCCAACGCACGACCCAATCCAAGCATGATGCCGCCGATGACGCCAACCCGAGTGTAGGGCAGCACGATGTTGCGCATCACTTCCCATTTGGTACAGCCAATTCCGTATGCCGACTCCTTTAATACGTGCGGAACCGTATCGAACACATCACGCATGACCGAAGCGATAAACGGTATCACCATCATTGCCAGCACGATGCTGGCAGTCAGGATGCCGACACCGATAGGCGGGCCGGAAAACCAGCCGCCAATAACAGGAACATCACCCAACAAGGCCTGCAATGGCGGTTGAATATGATCAGCAAATAACGGCGCAAAAACGAACAGACCCCAGATGCCATAAACGATGGAGGGGATGCCGGCCAACAGCTCGATCGCAGTGCCGAGCGGACGGCGCAACCAGGGCGGACAAGACTCAGTCAAATAAAAAGCGATGCCGAAACTGACCGGGACCGCAATCAATAAGGCCAGAACAGAGGTCACCACCGTACCGTAAATAGCAGCCAGCGCCCCATATTTGTCATCGGGCACGCTCCAGATGTTTGTCCACAAAAATGGCAGGCCGAACTCTCTTATGCTGGGCCATGCCTCAAGCGCGAGCGAAACCAGAATCCCCAACAACGCGGCCAGCAGAAGAAAGGCAAACAACTGGGTGACGAGATGAAAGAGCCTGTCCTGCAACCGAAATTTTCGTATTTGCACGGCCTGCAAATCGAGTCCGGATAATGTACTGGGTTCGCTCACGTTAGGCGCCTGTCAATTCGGTTTGTTATCTGCGAAAAAGGCCACCCAGTCAGGTAGCCGCTTTCGCAGACTGCCGGAAGCAAGTGCGCTTCCGGCAAAGCTTTTTAATTACTTGATATTTTTCATCTCTGCTTCGACCATCTTCACAACGTTAGGAGGCAGGGCCACAAAGCCCAGTGACTCAGCCATTTTTTGGCCGTTATTCAAAGACCAGGTAAAGAAATCGACGACGCCTTTTTGCTTGGCGGCATCGCTGCCCTTTTCATAGGCCAGCATGTAGGTTGCGCTGGTGATGGGCCAGGCGTTCTTGTGCGACTGATCCAGCAGATCGGGGGCCATGCCCTTGACCTTGAAATTGGCGCCGGCGGCCGCGTCGGCGACAGCATCCTGGTTCGGCACGATGTAGTTACCGGCCTTGTTTTTCAGCGCAACGAAGCTCATTTTGTTCTTCATTGCGTCAGCGATATCGACATAGCCGATCGTGCCTTTGATCTTCTGTACCGTGGCAGCGACTCCTGCATTACCTTTACCGCCAACCGCGTTTGACGGCCAGTTTCCGGTATTGCCTGCGCCGACTTCACGCATGAAGTCGGCTGATTGCTTGGCCAGGTAATTCGTGAATGCGTAAGTGGTACCGGAACCGTCCGAACGGTGCGCCACGGTTATGGCCATGCCTGGCAGCGCAACACCTGGATTCAACTTGGCAATGGCCGGATCATTCCACTTGGTGATGGCGCCGCGGAAAATGTTGGCGGCAGTGACGCCGTCCAGCTTCAGCTTGCCGGATGCGATACCCGGGACGTTCATGACGATCGTGACGCCACCCATCACAGTCGGCACCTGAATCAGACCGGCTGCATCCAAATCAGCTTCCTTCACCGGCGCATCCGAGCCGCCGAAATCAACGGTCTTGGCCTTGATTTGCTTGACGCCACCCGACGAGCCGATAGCCTGATAGTTGACCTTGTTGCCGGTTTCCTTCTGATAGGCTTCAGCCCATTTAGCGTAAACAGCGTAAGGGAAGGTTGCGCCTGCGCCGTTAATATCGACAGCCAGCGCGCTAACCGAAAAAGCCAAACCCATTGCCGCAACTAACGCGCCCTGAGCCATTTTATTGAGTGGTTGCATGTTTCTCTCCAGTTGTAATAGACATTGCCGCATGGGCGACACTGTCATATTACCGACGGAATATTACAGTTATATTTCAGGATGGGTAACTGGCTTTCTGGGGATCAGGCCAGCGTTGCAGCCTGTCTAACCACCTCTGCAATGGTTTCAGCCGTCTGACGAACCTGATCGGCATCACGTCCTTCCACCATCACCCGAATCAACGGCTCGGTCCCTGACGCACGCAAAACCACCCGGCCGGTGCCGTTCAAAATCTGCTCCGCTTGAGCAACCGAGGCCCCCACAGCAGCAGAGCTCTCCAGCTTGAAGCTCTTGGCGATCGGCACGTTGATCATGACCTGCGGATAAGTTTCCAGATCGGCCGTAACGGCATCAAGCGTCTCGCCCGTTTCACGCAGCGCGCGTAATACCTGCAGGGCAGACACGATGCCATCGCCTGTAGTGTGCTTGTCCAGGCACAGAATATGACCCGAGGTTTCACCCCCCAGCGTCCAGCCGTTGGCAAGCAAGCGTTCCATCACATAGCGATCCCCCACCTTGGCGCGCTCAAACGGAACCTGGGCACGCCCAAGTGCATGCTCAGTCCCAAGATTGGTCATCAAGGTTCCGACCACGCCACCCTTCATATAGCCGCTTTGTATGCGATGACGAGCGATGACATAAACCAGCTGGTCGCCATCGTAAATCCTGCCTTGCGCGTCGGCCATCATCAAGCGATCTCCATCGCCATCCAGCGCAATGCCAAGATCGGCGCGATGCGTTCGCACCGCTTCCGACAGGGCCTTGGTATAAGTCGCGCCGCACTTGTCGTTGATATTGAAGCCATTGGGTTCATTGCCAATGGCAATCACCTCGGCACCCAGCTCATGCAAAACGTGCGGCGCAATGTGATAAGTCGCACCATGGGCACAGTCGACAACGATGCGCATTCCGCGCAAGTCGAGATGGTTCGGATAAGTGCTTTTGCAAAACTCGATATATCGCGCGGCGGCATCTTCCATGCGTCTTGCGCGCCCCAGTTGACGTGCCTCAACGGTAACGATGGGATAGTCCAGCCTGGCCTCGATCGCTTCTTCAACACTGTCCGGCAGCTTTTGACCGTTGGCAGAAAAAAACTTGATTCCATTATCTTCAAACGGATTATGCGAAGCAGATATCACCACTCCAGCCTGAAGCCTCAAGGCGCGGGTCAGATAGGCCACCGCTGGCGTAGGCATCGGCCCGGTCATCAATACATTCACTCCGGCGGCGGTAAAGCCGGCTTCAAGCGCGGCTTCAAGCATATAGCCGGAAATCCGGGTGTCCTTGCCGATCAGCACCGTCGGATGCTGGTTCGGAGGTAAGCTGCCACGGTCAGCCACCAAAACCTGTCCAGCAGCGTAGCCCAAACGCATGACGAACTCAGGCGTAATGGGCGATTCACCCACGCGTCCCCGCACACCGTCTGTACCAAAATATCTACGTCCCATTTTTATGTCTCCTCCACTGCATTCCAAATAACCAGTGCATCCCGCATTGCCGATACCTGATGCACACGCAGCACTCGTGCACCCTGCGCGACTGCGATCAAATGCGCTGCCACACCGGCAAACTCTCGTTGACCCGGCTCACGGCCAGTCAACTGTCCCAGAAACGACTTGCGTGACAACCCCGCCAGTACCGGTATGCCTAAAACCTGCAGGCGATCCAGATGTTTAAGCAACTCCAGATTGTGTTGCAGGGTCTTGCCAAAGCCAAACCCCGGATCAATCAACAACCGCTCACGCAAGATGCCTGACGCCTCGCAAATTCGCACTCGTTCCTGCAAAAAAAACTGCACTTCCTCTACCACATTGACGTAAGAAGGCACTCGCTGCATGGTTTGAGGGTCGCCCTGCATGTGCATCAAACACACCGCCGCCGCGGATGCGGCCACCGTCTCAAGCGCGCCCTGCGCCTGCAGGGCCATCACATCGTTCACCATGGCCGCGCCCACATCCAGCGCCGCCCGCATCACTTCCGGCTTTTTTGTGTCGACAGACACCACACACCCCTGGCGCACCAACTCGCTGATGACAGGCAGCACGCGCCGCGTCTCTTCTTCTGCAGACACAGTTGCCGCACCCGGGCGGGTCGATTCTCCACCGACATCAAGAATGTCAGCCCCTTCCTCCTGAAGTTGCAACGCATGTCGTATGGCCGACTGAGCATCCAGCCAACGTCCGCCATCCGAAAATGAGTCCGGTGTGGTGTTGACGATACCCATGATGAGTGGCTTGAGCAGCGAGAGACGGTGCGGCCCTGCGTGAAGTACGGACATAAAAATAGAGGAGCCAAAGCTCCTCTATTGTAGTGCCTGCTTCCGTAAGCAGGTGGACTCGATACTTATACCTCTTGAGCGGGCTGAACGGTTGGCGCAGGCGCACTCGGCTTGTCGCCACCACTCATCGGTGGCTGGGGCGTAGCTGACGGCTTGGGGGGACGCACAGGACGGCCTGCCATGATGTCGCCAATCTGTTCCGCATCAATCGTTTCATATTCCAGCAACGCAGCGGTCATCGCCTCGACCTTATCACGGCTTTCGGTCAGGATTTTCGTCGCCAACGCGTACTGCTCGTCAAGAATGCGGCGTATTTCAGCATCCACCTTTTGCATGGTGGTTTCACTCATGTTCTTGTGAGTCGTCACCGAACGCCCAAGGAATACCTCGCCCTCGTTTTCGCCGTACACCATGGGACCCAA
This sequence comes from Hydrogenophilales bacterium 12-61-10, assembly GCA_002279795.1. Taxonomy (GTDB): domain Bacteria; phylum Pseudomonadota; class Gammaproteobacteria; order Burkholderiales; family Thiobacillaceae; genus Thiobacillus. The sequence continues at coordinate 21,406 of NCCT01000009.1, read as the reverse complement.
TGCTGCCGACATTCCGTAACGAGTCACCATGTCCCGCGCAATGCTGGTGGCACGCTCAAAGTCATTCGATGCACCGGTCGAAATACTGCCGACGAAAATTTCTTCCGCCACCCGGCCACCAAACAGCATGCTGATCTGCGCAAGCATCTGATCCTGATACAAACTGAAACGATCGGTTTCGGGCAACGACATCGTCACACCCAGCGCACGACCACGCGGAATCACCGTCACTTTATGCACGGGGTCGCAACCCGGCAAGGTCATCCCGATCACCGCATGCCCCGACTCGTGATAGGCCGTTTTTTTCTTGTCTTCAAGCGTGATCACCATGGACTTACGCTCGGCGCCCATGAATATTTTGTCCTTGGCTCGCTCAAAATCATCCATATCAACCAGACGTTTGTTGCTTCGAGCGGCGAACAATGCCGCTTCGTTGACCAGATTGGCTAGATCGGCTCCAGACATGCCTGGTGTACCACGCGCAAGAATATCGGCGCGCACATCAGGGGCGACCGGCACCTTGCGCATATGCACCATCAAAATCTGCTCACGGCCACGAATGTCGGGCAATCCGACCACGACCTGGCGGTCAAAACGGCCAGGGCGCAGCAAAGCAGGATCAAGCACATCGGGACGATTGGTTGCGGCAATCACAATGACACCACTCACCCCTTCAAAACCATCCATTTCAACCAACAGTTGATTAAGTGTCTGCTCCCGCTCGTCGTTGCCGCCACCCAAGCCCGCACCACGCTGGCGACCCACAGCATCAATCTCATCAATGAAAATAATGCAGGGAGCACTTTTCTTGGCCTGCTCGAACATGTCACGCACGCGCGATGCGCCAACACCAACAAACATCTCGACAAAATCGGATCCGGAAATGCTGTAGAACGGCACCTTTGCCTCACCGGCGATCGCACGAGCCAGAAGGGTTTTACCCGTACCCGGCGAACCAACCAAAAGCACGCCGCGCGGAATCCTTCCCCCCAGCTTCTGGAATTTGGTGGGATCTTTAAGAAAATCGACCAGCTCGGATACGTCTTCCTTGGCCTCATCGCAGCCAGCCACGTCTGCGAACGTTACAGGATTGGTATTTTCGTCCAGCAAACGAGCCCGGCTTTTGCCAAATGAAAACGCGCCGCCCTTGCCTCCACCCTGCATCTGGCGCATGAAAAAGATCCACACCCCGATCAGTAGCAGCATGGGGAACCATGAAATAAACAAGCTCATCAGAAATGAAGGCTGCTCTTCAGGTTTAGCTTCAACCGAGACACCATTTTTCAGCAGGTCAGACACCATCCATGGATCGCTGGGTGCATAGCTGGTAAAGCGCTGGCCATCGCTCCGCTCGCCCTTGAGTACATTCCCTTCAATCACAACCTTGGTGATTTGCTGCGCGCGCACCTCTTCAATGAACTGCGAGTAAGGCAGCTGGGTCTGGGCAGTGCGCGGTGCGCCAAACTGATTAAACACCGTCATCAAGACAACAGCGACAATCAGCCAGATGGCGATATTTTTAGGCAAGTTGTTCAACAATCACTCCTTCGTGCCTGATTCAGCACATTTAATCGAGGCAAACATTTAGACTCATTCTAAGCCTAGTCTTGCGAACTTGTCACGGATGCATCAACGGCTACCGGTTCACGCTTGTGCGGATTGCGTCCCAATAAATAAACCTCGTTACTCCGGTCACGCGACGAGTCTGGTTTACGGATAACAACCTGCCCAAAGGCCAAGCGCATTTGTGCGCGAAAGCCCTCAAAACCAACACCCTGAAACACTTTGACTAGAAATGCCCCATTTGGTTTCAGCCAATCGACTGCAAATTCCAGTGCCAACTCACACAACTCGTAATGCCGCGCCTGATCGCTTAGCATCACGCCACTCATATTGGGTGCCATATCGCTCAACACAAGGTCGACTTGCCCGGATTTCAACTTTTCTTCCAGCCAGTGCAAGGCCTCCGGTTCTGTGAAGTCACCTTCAAAGCTGTCGACCCCGGGCAATGCAGCTACAGGCAATAAATCGATCGCCAGTACCCTACCCTGTTTTTTTAGTTTTTGAACTGCTACCTGGCACCAACTGCCGGGAGCCGCGCCCAAATCAACGATAGTCATTCCGGGACGCAACAACTGATCCCGTTTATCAATATCCAGTAATTTATAGGCGGCCCGAGATCGGTAGCCATCCAACTGTGCCTTTTTAACGTAAGGATCGGTTACATGCTCATGCATCCAGGCACTGCCCGATTTGGTTCGCTTCGGTTTCTGGCCCATCGCTATCAGCTACAATCCTTGCTCAGTTTTAGGAAATACGTATGAAAACACTTACCACCACACAACGACAATATCTCAAGGGACTGGCCCATAACCGCCAAGCAGTCGTCATGATCGGAAATCAGGGCTTAACACCAGCGGTTTTGAAGGAGATTGAATTAGCCCTGAATGCACATGAACTAATCAAAATCAAAGCAGGGAGCGATGATTTGGACACACGTCGCACATGGATGGCCGAAATCTGCACCTCAAGCGGCGCAGCGTCAGTGCAACAAATTGGAAAAGTATTGGTGATTTATCGTCCGGGCAGCAAACCGGTTATCGCTCTGCCCCACTGACGATTTACGGACAAACTATCGTGAGAGTCCGGATCGCCAGACCAGCAACAAACCCAATGCGCTCTGAATCAAGTAAAGAATGCTTGAAATGCCGTGCCAACGGGCAAAGCGGTCGGCAAAGACACTCTGCATGACAGCATGTGGCATCGCCTGGTCTTTGAGACTTTGCATAATGGGCTGGATGCCAAAATGGGCTGCCAAGGTAAACACCAGCATCAACAGCACGACCCAAAAGAATAGCGTTTTAAGTGCAGCGGCGCCTTCTCGGGCTAGGCGATAAATCAACAAATAGACCGACACGGCTATCGCGATCCACGCCGTCACTTCAAACAGCTTACCCGCCAACAAGCCAGCTAACTGCTTATCGGCGAGACTTGCAAACAATACCGGTGCTGCAACATAGCCTATTACCCACATGCCGCCGATCCAAAGCACCAGCGACACACCTGCAAGACCATCCCAGAATCGACGCATTATCTATTTATAAATGACATCAAGCACGTCGTACTGCCGAACACCGCCTGGCGCCTGGACATCCACGCTGTCACCTGCATATTTGCCAATCAAGGCACGGGCAATCGGCGACGAAACGGAGATTTTTCCCTGCTTGATTTCCGCCTCATCCTCGCCAACTATCTGATAAGTCACAGTAGTACCGGATCCAACCTCTTCCAGTTCGACCGTCGCTCCGAAAACGATACGACCTTCAGCATCAAGCTGTGTCGGGTCAATGATTTGTGCGTTGGACAGCTTGCCTTCACAGTCGGCAATGCGCCCTTCGATGAAACCCTGTTTTTCCTTGGCGGCATCGTATTCAGCATTTTCCGACAGATCGCCCTGAGCGCGGGCCTCGGCAATCGCCTGGATCACGGCAGGACGTTCAACACTTTTCAGATGCTGCAGTTCAACGCGAAGTTTCTCCGCGCCTACAACGGTGAGGGGTACTTTAGCCACTAGCTTACCTTTTTCAGTTCAGTGCTGATTTGAATCAATGCAAACGCTGATGCAGCGCCTGCAGGGAATACACTTCGAGTTCCTTGCCGTGCTGCATGCCCATACACGCAGCATGCGCCCCTGCAAGGGTGGTGAAATACACAACCCGTCGCACCAGGGCTTCAGCACGGATGGTGTAAGAGTCCTTCACGGCCTTCTTGTCTTCCACGATGTTGACAATGAAGTCGATATCGCCATTTTTGATCATGTCGACAATATGCGGGCGACCTTCCTTGACCTTGTTGATCACTGACACGGAAATGCCGGCCGCCTCTATTGCTTGCGCGGTACCACGCGTCGCGACCAGCGAAAAGCCCAAATCCCGAAGCGCCTGGGCAAGTTCGATGACCACAGCTCGATCGCCGGCACGCACGCTGACAAATGCCCGCCCACCCGGCTTGGGCAAATCGGAACTGGCCCCCATCTGCGACTTGACAAAAGCCTCGCCAAAATTATCGCCTATACCCATCACTTCGCCGGTCGACTTCATCTCCGGACCCAGGATGGTATCCACACCCGGAAACTTACGAAACGGGAAAACGGCCTCTTTCACCGAGTAATAAGGGGGAATGATTTCCTTTTCAAAGCCTTGCGACTTTAGGGAAATGCCGGCCATCGCCCGCGCAGCAATCTTCGCCAGCGGCGCACCGATCGCCTTCGAGACATAGGGTACGGTGCGCGATGCGCGCGGATTGACTTCCAGTACGTACACGGTGTCGCCCTGAATCGCAAACTGGACGTTCATCAGGCCGACGACCTTGAGCGCCTTGGCCATTGCGACGGTCTGCCGGCGCAATTCATCCTGCACATCCGCCGACAGGCTGTAAGGTGGCAATGAGCATGCAGAGTCGCCCGAATGCACGCCGGCCTGCTCAATATGCTGCATGATGCCGCCAATTACGACCTGCTCGCCATCCGACAAGGCGTCGACGTCAACCTCGATCGCATCGCTGAGAAAACGGTCAAGCAGCACCGGCGATTTGTTCGAGACCTTTACCGCCTCGGTCATGTAGCGTCTCAGATCGGCTTCCTCGCGGACAATTTCCATTGCTCGGCCACCGAGTACATAGCTGGGGCGCACTACCAGCGGATAGCCAATTTCTTCGGCCATGCGAATCGCGCTCTCAGGGTCGCGTGCGGTGCGGTTTGGCGGCTGTTTCAAACCCAGTTCATGCAGCATGTTCTGGAAACGCTCGCGGTCTTCCGCAGCATCGATCATGTCGGGGCTGGTGCCGATGATAGGCACGCCGTTGCGCTCGAGATCACGCGCCAGTTTCAGCGGCGTTTGGCCGCCGTATTGCACAATCACGCCAAACGGCTTTTCGATACGCACGATTTCAAGCACATCTTCCAGCGTCAGCGGCTCGAAATAGAGGCGATCGGACGTGTCGTAATCGGTTGAAACGGTCTCCGGATTGCAGTTGACCATGATGGTTTCGAAACCATTTTCGCGCAGCGCCAGCGCAGCATGCACGCAGCAGTAATCAAACTCGATTCCCTGGCCGATGCGGTTCGGTCCGCCGCCGAGCACCATGATTTTTTTTGCATTGGAAGGCGCCGACTCGCATTCTTCTTCGTACGTTGAATACATGTAAGCAGTCTGCGTGGCGAATTCGGCCGCGCAGGTATCGACCCGCTTGTAGACCGGATGAATCGCCAGCGCGGCACGTTGTGCACGCACAGCATGCTGGTCGGTACTTAGCAGCTTGGCCAGGCGACGATCAGCGAAGCCGGCGCGCTTCAATTGACGCAATTCATCACGCCCGATATCGGACAAGGCGCGACCTGTAAGCGAGGTCTCCATCTCGATCAGTTGCTGGATCTGATCAAGAAACCAGGGGTCGATTTTCGAGTGATCGAAGATCTCGGTCTGAGTCATGCCAACGCGGAAAGCGTCGGCGACATACCAGATTCGTTCGGGCCCTGGCGACATCAGCTCGGATTCGATTTCGTCACGATCTGTCGTCTTTGGGTCGAAACCATCCACGCCCACTTCGAGTCCACGCAACGCTTTTTGCAATGACTCCTGGAAGCTGCGGCCAATGGCCATGACCTCGCCCACCGATTTCATCTGGGTAGTCAGGCGGTCATCGGCCTGAGGAAACTTCTCGAAGGCAAAGCGTGGGATCTTGGTCACGACGTAATCGATCGACGGCTCGAACGAGGCCGGGGTCGCACCGCCAGTGATGTCGTTATGCAACTCGTCGAGCGTGTAGCCGATCGCCAGCTTGGCAGCCACCTTGGCGATCGGGAAACCGGTCGCCTTCGACGCCAGCGCCGAAGACCGCGATACCCGCGGATTCATTTCGATCACCACCATGCGACCGTCCACCGGGTTGATAGAGAACTGTACGTTGGACCCGCCCGTCTCGACGCCAATTTCACGCAGCACGGCCAGTGAGGCATTGCGCATGATCTGGTATTCCTTGTCGGTCAGCGTCTGCGCCGGGGCGACGGTGATGGAGTCGCCCGTGTGCACGCCCATCGGGTCGAAGTTCTCGATCGAGCAAATGATGATGCAGTTGTCATTGCGGTCGCGCACCACCTCCATCTCGTACTCTTTCCAGCCGAGCAGCGATTCTTCGATCAGCAGTTCCTTGGTCGGCGAGGCTTCAAGTCCACGTTCACAAATGGCGATGAACTCATCGCGGTTGTAAGCAATGCCGCCGCCAGAGCCCCCCATGGTGAACGACGGGCGGATGATCGACGGAAAACCCAATGCGGCCTGCACCTGCAAGGCTTCTTCCATGCTGTGCGCAATCGATGAACGCGCCGAGCTCAGACCGATCTTGGTCATTGCATGCTTGAATTTTTCGCGGTCCTCAGCCTTGTCGATCGCCTCTTTGGAGGCGCCGATCATCTCGACAGCGTATTTCTCCAGCACGCCATGCCGAGCCAGATCAAGCGCGCAGTTGAGCGCAGTTTGCCCCCCCATGGTGGGCAGCAGCGCATCGGGGCGCTCCTTGGCGATGATCTTTTCGACAATCTGCCAGGTAATCGGCTCGATATAGGTGACGTCCGCCATGTCCGGGTCGGTCATGATCGTCGCCGGATTGCTGTTGACTAGAATGACTTTGTAACCCTCTTCGCGCAGGGCCTTGCAGGCCTGTGCGCCGGAGTAGTCGAACTCGCACGCCTGCCCGATGATGATGGGGCCGGCGCCGATGATGAGAATGCTTTTGAGGTCTGTGCGCTTAGGCATGGTCAGGATACCGGGGCGTGGTCGGCCATCAATTGAATAAATCGGTCGAACAGATAACTCACGTCGTGTGGGCCGGGGCTGGCTTCGGGATGGCCCTGAAAGCTGAATGCCGGCGCATCGGTGCGGGCAATGCCCTGTAACGAACCATCGAACAGTGAAATGTGAGTGCTGCGCAGATTAGCCGGCAGGGTCGACGCATCCACCGCGAAGCCGTGGTTCTGGCTGGTGATCGCCACCCGTCCGCTATCGAGATCCTTGACCGGGTGGTTTGCACCATGATGGCCGAATTTCATTTTTACGGTCTTGGCGCCCGAAGCAAGCGCGAGTAACTGGTGACCAAGACAAATGCCGAAGACCGGGATTTTTGCAGCAACCAGTTCGGCAATTGCACGGATCGCGTAATCGCAGGGCTCGGGATCGCCGGGGCCATTGGACAGGAACACGCCATCCGGCTTCAGCGCCAGTACCTCGGTCGCAGAAGCGGTTGCAGGGAGCACAGTCAGACGGCAGCCGCGTTCAGCCAGCATGCGCAAGATGTTACGCTTGACGCCATAATCGAACGCGACCACATGAAAACGCGGCGCGTCCTGATTGCCGTAGCCGCGCCCCAAACGCCATTCGGTTTCGCTCCAGTCGTATGCGGCCGACACGCTGACCACCTTCGCCAGGTCCATACCGGCCAATCCTGGAAATCCCCGTGCAGCTTCGAGCGCTGCCGCCTCGTCCACATTGCCCGCCATGATGCAACCACTTTGCGCGCCCTTTTCCCGCAGCACACGGGTCAGGCGTCGTGTATCAATGTCCGCAATCGCAACGATATTCTGACTTTTCAGATAATCCGGAAGCGACTGATTTGCGCGAAAATTCGAATGCAGGCGAGGCACATCACGCACGACGAGTCCCGCAGCGTGAATGCGGTCAGCTTCGACGTCTTCGGTGTTGATGCCGCTATTGCCAACATGCGGGTAGGTCAACGTAACGATCTGACGTGAATAGGAGGGATCAGTGAGAATTTCCTGATAACCGGTCATTGCAGTGTTGAACACCACTTCGCCGATTGCCGTTCCATCGACACCAACTGAGAGGCCGCGAAATACCGAACCGTCAGCTAAAACAAGGATGGCGGGCTGGTTACGTGACAAGTGAGACTCCGGAAGCAGGTGACAAAATTCAGGCGGGCCGCTTTCGCAACCCGCCTGAATTTGAATTCCTAGATTGTAGCCGAATTGAGCACCTGCTTCAACGTCCGGCAACGCCTGCAGGCGTCCTCAAACGGTTATTCAAGGCTGGAGATGATCGAGTTCACCATCCATGTCGAGTTCGGTCAATTCGGTAAAACCACCGATGCATTTCCCTTCGATCACGATCTGCGGAACCGTGCGCGCACCATTCGTAACCACGGAAAATTCTTTCATTGCTTCGTGATCGAGGTCGATACGAACTTCGTCGTATCCGATTCCGCGTTTATCCAAAAAAGCTTTGGCCTTGACGCAAATTGGACATGTTCCTGTGCTGAATACCTTGACGACGTTCATAGCGTTTCCTGAGTTTACTTATTTGAGATTAAGCACATCGCGCATGTCATACAGGCCAGGAGCCCGCCCTTGCAGCCATTTGGCTGCGCGCAGTGCACCCTGCGCAAAAGTCGCGCGACTGCTTGCCTTGTGCGTGAGCTCGACCCGCTCGCCGACACCCGCAAAAAGCAACGTATGGTCCCCCACGATATCGCCGCCACGCACCGTGGCAAAACCAATGGTTTGGGGGTCACGCTCACCCGTCACGCCCTCGCGTCCAAATACAGCACACTTTGCGAGGTCACGGCCGATGGCTCCCGCAACAGCCTGCCCCAGACCCAGCGCCGTTCCGGAAGGCGCGTCAATCTTGTGCCGATGATGGGCTTCGATGATTTCGATGTCGTATCCGTCCTCCAACACTTGCGCCGCAATCTCCGCCAATTTCATCAGGAGGTTGACACCGACGCTCATATTCGGTGCAAAAACAACAGGTATATGACGTGCCGCAACCGCAATGTTGGCCTTGCCCTGGTCATCAAATCCCGTCGTGCCAATGACGAGGGGCACGCCGGCATTCACGCACGCATCCAGGTAATTCAGGCTTGCTTCCGGGCGGGTGAAGTCGATCAACACTTGCGCACCTCGCAGGGCATCGGCAGGCAAATCGGTTACCCGCACGCTGCTGGTCACCCCCCATGCTGCGCCTGGGTCGACACCCAGCAAAGGGCTTGCCGGACGGTCTATCGCCGCGTGCAGGACGCAATTCGCGTCTGCTGCGACCGCCTCAATCAACGCGCGCCCCATCCGCCCAGACACGCCTGCAATCGCAATCTGCACCGTCACGGCTGACTTTCAGGCAAAACATTCGTTCCGCTATCGGGTGACAGGCCTGGCTCGGCGGGCAAACGCGGATCGACATATTCAGGCGCGTTTTTCGGGCTGGGCAACGGTTGGACGATGCTGCTCGGAGCGGAAGATGACGTCGAGGTCGATTCGGCCGACGATGAAACCGGAACAGTTACAACCGGTTGCGCGGCTGGCATGGACTTGCCATCTGCCGACGGAAGGGAGTCGGAGGCTTGAGCCGCAGTCACGGTGGCAGGAATATCGCCCTCGATGCGTGCAAGCGTATCGCCATCAAAAAACAGGGTGATCCGCTTTTGCTCGACGAGTTTTCCCGCTTCGTAAAACACGTATACATAGTCCCAGCGATCATTGTGGAAAGGGTCGACTACCAATGGCGTACCCAACAAAAACCGGACTTGCGAACGGCTCAGGCCTGGTTTCAGACGAGCGACACTTTCTGGATCGAGCGCATTCCCCTGCTGCACGTCAATGCGGTGAGGGCCAATTTTCTGGATGGCCGAACAACCGGCAAGCAGACTGAAAAACAAAATGGAAAACAGAAAACGACGCATAGCCAAGAAGCCGAAAGGGATAGGGTGGAGGGTTAAAAGACGTATCATAACGTATTCATGTTCCCGTTCTTGGAGCCTCCTTTGAGCAACCCTTCCGACCTCAAAAACATCGGTCTTAAGGCCACGCTGCCACGCCTGAAAATTCTCGACTTATTCGAGCAAAGCAACAAAAGGCATATGACTGCCGAAGAGGTTTATCGCCTGCTTACCGACGACGGCCAGGACATTGGGCTGGCCACGGTGTATCGCGTGCTCACGCAATTCGAGCAGGCTGGCCTGTTGATGCGCCACCATTTCGATAGCGACAAGGCCGTATTCGAACTCAACCACGGCGATCACCACGACCATCTGGTCTGTCTGCAATGCGGGAAAGTCGAGGAATTTATCGACGCCGAAATCGAGAAGCGGCAACATCGTATCGCCAAGGAACGCGGCTTCGCCATCCACGATCACTCCCTGCAGATTTACGCTGACTGCATTAAGGAAAACTGTCCCAACCGCAAACCTGCGACTTCCCGTCAACGCTGACTTGATCGATCCAGGGCAGGCTCGAGTGCATGGCACAAGCTTGCCACGCCTTCAACCAGACGTGGCGTTGGACGGTGTAGCCGATCTGCGTTGAGACGTACAAACGCTCCGTTCCTGACTGCGGGCAGTCCAGGAAAACGCTGCCATTGCGCGCGCATGTCGGGGCCGTCGCTACCGCTCACGATCACCTCGGGCGCACGCTGCAACACCGCTTCTTGCGAAACAACCGGAGACAGCCCGTGCAAGTCTGAAAACACATTGCGCGCGCCACATAGCGTCAAGGCATCGCTGATCCAGTGTGTTCCGCCCACCGTCATCAGCGGGCGATCCCACACCTGATAAAACACCCTGAGCGGAGGGCGCCGCATGCTTGGCGCCTGCAACGCAGTCAGGCGTGCAATGAAATCCCGTGCAGCCAACTCCCCCGTCAAACCCTGTCCCGTCGCGCGCCCCAGCAAGCGTAACAGGCGCGCGACGTCGCTGAGTTGGGTAGCTCGGGTCTGCAATATCGGCAAGCCCATCTTTTTCAGGCCATGAATATCCGCCGCGCGGTTGCCGTCCATCCAAACGACGATCAAATCAGGCTTGAGCGCCAGAACCCGTTCGAACCCAATCCGGCTGTAATCACCGACACGGGGCAGCTTCAGTGCAGCTCGAGGATAGTCGCTGGCGCTGTCTACCCCCACCATCTGCGAACCCGCGCCAACGGCAAACAGGAGCTCTGTAAGGTGTGGTGTAAGCGCAATAATGCGCTGCGGCGGACGGGAAAACTCAAGGGTTTGCCCTGTATCGTCAATGACCCGAATCATCGCTGCCTGTGTAGGCAACGCCAACAGCAAACAGAGCCACGCAACAAGGGAACGAGTCACTGCCCTGGCAGACTTCCGCCATGAAAGATCAGGCTCGCGTGACCTTTACTGAAGCGCAGGCGGGTTAACGAGGCACTCGCCACTTCAATCCGGTAGGCATATTGCAGGGGAATATGCAGAGCCCAGGCAAGCGCCATGCGCACTACGCCGGCATGCCCGACCACCAGCACATGCTGATCCTGGCTGGTGGCCACCACGGTCTCCAGTCCTGCAGCCACCCGTGCCTGAAAGACCGCCAGCGGTTCGGCGCCTTCCGGTCGCGCATGAACGGGATCGGCCTTGAATCGTGCCAGCGTTCCCGGGGTCTCCTGTTCGATTTCGACAGCTGTCTTGCCTTCCCACACCCCAAATCCGACTTCCTGCAACCGGGAGTCAAAAGCGAGCGGCAGATTGTGACGCCCGGCTATTGACTCCGAAAAGCTGCGGCAGCGCATTAAAGGAGAAGACACGATGCGCGTCCAGGGCGCCTGATCCCCTACGGCCGCGCGCATCTGCGCCCAACCTTTTTCTGACAAGGGATCGTCGATCTGCCCCCGATATTTACGCCCGCCAACCGGCTCGCCGTGGCGCATCAGGTCAAGGGTCACGCTCATGCCAGCAGCACCAGATTATCGCGATGGATCAGCTCGGGCTCATCGATATAACCCAATTCGGTCTCGATCGCGCTGCTCGGCTTACCCGCGATCCGGCGGGCCTCGCTTGCACTGTAATTAGCCAGCCCGCGTGCGATTTCACGTCCGCTGGTATCGATCACAGCCACCACTTCACCCCGCTCAAACTCTCCGACGATGCTTTTCACGCCGACCGGCAACAAGCTCTTGCCTTCATCGCGCAATGCGCGCACCGCCCCCTCGTCCAGCACCACGCCGCCATGCAACTGCAGATGGTCGGCCAGCCACTGACGCCGCGCGGCGAGCGGCGCCTGGCGCGCCACCAGCTGGCTACCGATCGCCTCTCCTGCAGCCAGGCGCAACAACACCCTGTCCTCGCGTCCGCTGCAAATGACCGTGTGCGCACCGCTGCGCGCCGCACGTTTGGCAGCGAGAATCTTGGTCAGCATGCCGCCCGTGCCTACGCTGCTACCCGCTCCGCCCGCCATGCGTTCAAGTTCAGGGTCGCCTGCATGAGCATCGCTCACCAGCGTTGCAGTGACATCGCGACGCGGATCGGCGGTGTACAAACCGGTCTGGTCAGTCAGAATAATCAGGCAATCCGCTTCGATCAGATTCGTCACCAGCGCGCCCAGCGTGTCGTTGTCACCGAGGCGGATTTCATCGGTGGCCACTGTGTCGTTTTCGTTGATGATTGGCACCACTTTCAGTTCCAGCAGCGTGCGCAGGGTGGAACGCGCATTCAGATAGCGCGTGCGATCAGCCAGATCTTCGTGGGTCAGCAGCACCTGCGCGGCGTGCAGTCCATGGGTGCGGAAAATCGACTCGTACGCCTGCACCAGACCCATCTGACCCACCGCAGCGGCGGCCTGCAATTCATTGACGGCCTTGGGTCGTTTGCTCCACCCCAGCCGCGCAATGCCCTCGGCGATGGCTCCAGAGGACACCAGCACGACTTCCTTGCCTTGCGCCGCGAGCGCAGCAATTTGCTCGGCCCAGCGTGCCAGCGCAGCATGATCGAGCCCGCGCCCGTCCGCGGTGACCAGGCTGGACCCCACCTTGACGACAATGCGCCGGGCCTGTTTGACAATCGAAGTGTTCATCGTGCCGCCTGACGCAGACGGGTTATGGCTTCCTGACTATTTCTGACCGACAAGCCATCAGGACAGAAATGCTCTTCAAACAAGGCTTTCTGATACGAGAGCGAAGAACGGAATTTAATCGCTACCCAGCCAGCGCTGCGCGCTTTCGACCAGGTGCCGTCAGGATGCCCGTGGGCATACGAGCGATACTCGCCAGACTCGCAGCGCAGCCCCTCGAACGAGACATTTTTTGCCCCACCCGCCGCGTCGATCACGACCGTATAGCGAATCACACCGTCTCCCCCAACGCTAATCGAAGTGGAATCGATGTAGTAGCGGTTACGACTCACAGGAGAAACCCTGAAAGGAAGCAGGTTCTCTGCGGTGGGGTATGCAGGAAGTTGTGCCTCGGCCTCCACCCAGGGCTTGTCTGCTTCAAAGTCCCGCTCAACGTCTCCCCATTCAGCATGGGCTAGCAGGGGAAAACACATTGCAAACATCAGGAGTTTTTTCATGGGCGCCATTTTATGGACTCCGCCCAAAAATGTCTTCGCCCATGTGCAAGCGCACGTAATCAGCCCTATCCCGGGGATGTCGGATATTTGTATGTATAGGGAACCACGCGGATGAAACAACGCTGTTGAATGGCAGCAGCCATTGCAGCGAATGGCAACCATCTGAATAGAATCAGACCCGAAACGCGGCCGGGTGCAGCAAAACGGCAACGCATAGGCGTTGCCGTTTTTGATTTCATCAAACCGTCCAGCTTCTCGTCAACAGAGGGTTTGCCGACGAAGAAGCAATCTCCACACCCGTATCCAGGTGCGGGGCGGGCATTCATTCACGCCAGATCAGCCACCAACGCGGTACGTACGTTTTCAGTCAGCGTGATTCCGTCGACCGGATAAGCAGCCAGATCGATCCCTATCTGGATGGCCGCGCCTGATTTGGCAGCCGTTATCGAGGATGCATCGAGCTCAAAACGCAGAAAATGCACCGCCGAGGTTTTTTCCGCATTTTCGCGTTCCATGTCCTCATCCGCGATGGCATAGCTGCGGGCATGGTCTGCCACTTGCACCCACACACGTTCCTCGATTCCCTTCAACTTTGCCAATGCAAGCTGGCGTTCGTCAGGATCGGGATACTCGATCATCATGGTGGCTTTCCAGTTGCTGCCATCCGGGATCAGCGGATTGTAGGCATCGAGTTCATCCTGGATGCCCGCATCTTCGAACGTACGCTCGGCGCGCAGCATTTCCTGTATCTGGTAACGCATGGTTTTTTCATCTTCAAAAATCAGCGTCACGTGCTCGCCCAGCATCACGGAACGGTTTTTCTTGTGCGCGATCATGTCGCTGCGATAGGCCGGGCGAACCTTGGCGTAGCTTTCCAGACTCATCAGGCTGTCACGGGTGATGTGCGGCATATTCTTCTCCTTGCTCAACGTGTTATTCAAGACCGTACGCAATGCGCATCAGCGTGATCGGGTGCTGCTTCTGGGCTGTGGCGCCTTCTCCCATCCCCTGCAGGATGTGGCGCGCGGCAATTGCGCAGTCCGAACTGACGTAGTCGGGCTGTGGCTCGGCCATCTGGCGGAACACCGCTTTGCCGATTTTCATCGACTTGTCGAAGTACTCGCTCTTCACGCCCCAGGTGCCGTCGTGACCTGAACAGCGTTCGACCATCGTCACCTTGGCGCCGGCCAGTTGCAAGGCGTCACGCGTCTTGTTGCCGATGTTCTGCACCCGCTGGTGACACGGCACGTGATAGGCGACCTTGCCAAGCTGCGCCTTGAAATCGGTTTTCAACAGGCCGTCGACATTGCGCGCCATCAGGTATTCAAATGGATCCCACATTGCCTCCTTGACGGCCTGCACATCTGCGTCGTCGGGGAACATCAGCGGCAGTTCCTGCTTGTACATCAACGTACAGGAAGGCACGGCGGTGAGAATCGCATAGCCTTCGTGTGCGAGCTTGGCCAGATGCGGAATATTGACTTCCTTCAACGTCTGAACCGCATCGAGATCGCCCAGCTCGAGTTTAGGCATGCCGCAGCAAGCCTCCTTCTCGACCAACACGGCGGGGATTTCATTGTGCGCGAGCAGTTTCAGCAGATCGTGGCCGATACCCGGCTCGTTGTAGTTCACATAACAGGTCGCATAGATCGCGACCTTGCCGGGTGTTTTGGCGCCAGCTTTCACCGCGAAATCGCCGCGCGGCCTGGCCGTCGAACGGAATTTTGCGCTGTCGTATTCGGGCAACTGGCGATCAGGATGAATATGCAGCACGCTGTCGACCAGCTTGCGGATCGGCTTGCTCTTCAGGCTGGCGTTCACTGCTTGCACCACCACGGGAATCGAGGCGAGCTTGCCCATCGCATCGGTCGATGAGAGCAACTTGTCGCGGAAGCTGGTTCCGCCTTTCTGGAATTTGACGGCCTTGGCGCGCAGCATGGTGTGCGGAAAATCGAGATTCCACGGATGCGGCGGCACATAAGGGCACTTGGTCATGTAGCAGAGGTCGCACAAATAGCATTCGTCGACCACTTTCCAGAAGTCGGGTTTGGCCACGCCATCGACTTCCAGCGTCGACGATTCGTCTATCAGGTCGAACAGGGTCGGAAAAGCCGTACACAGCGACACGCAACGACGACAGCCATGGCAAATATCGAAGGCGCGTTCAAGCTCGTGCATGAGCTTTTCTTCGTTGTAAAAATCCGGGTTTTTCCAGTCGAGCGGGTGACGGGTGGGGGCTTCGAGGCTGCCTTCACGAATGCTCATGCGAACTCCAGTTTGGACTTGGTAGCAATGACAAGATGGTTCAAAAAAAAGCGGGCCGCAACCGACCCGCTTTTTTGTTTTGGGGCCGATCAGGCGCCCAGGCTGTCCAGCGTCTTCTGGAACTTGTTGGCGTGCGAACGCTCGGCCTTGGCCAGCGTCTCAAACCAGTCGGCGATTTCGTCGAAGCCTTCCGAGCGTGCATCCTTGGCCATGCCGGGATACATGTCGGTGTATTCGTGGGTTTCGCCTGCAATCGCAGTTTTCAGGTTATCGGCGGTAGGGCCGAAAGTCATGCCGGTTGCGGGGTCGCCGCATTTTTCCAGATACTCCAGATGGCCGTGCGCGTGGCCTGTTTCGCCTTCAGCGGTGGAGCGGAACACGGAAGCCACATCGTTGAAGCCTTCTACGTCGGCTTTTGCTGCGAAGTAGAGGTAGCGGCGGTTGGCCTGAGATTCGCCCGCGAAGGCGGCTTTCAGATGGTCTTCAGTTTTCGAACCTTTGAGTTGCATGTCCTGATCTCCTGTATTGAATGGATTGCCTTTCGGCATGTTGAGTAACTCAATCCCTGTCCGGGCTTGCACCAGGGAAACCGGTTTTTTAGACTTAGTCTAATACCTGAACGAAGATTAAGCCCGGTGAACAGGGCCTGTCAACCAGGGAGCAAACACCCCGTGAGAAACAAGGCTATAGCCACCAGCGCCTCCTCTCAAGAGGTAAACTTCAAAATCAGCTGGAGATAGCCCATGACTTTCGACAAGACAAAAACCGACGCCGAATGGCGCGCCGAACTCAGTCCCGAGCAGTACCGCATTCTGCGCGAGCACGGAACCGAGCGCGCCTTTACCGGCCAGTATTGGGATAACCACGCAAGCGGAAAATATCGCTGTGCAGCATGCGGCGAACCGCTCTTTGCATCGCAGACCAAATTTGATTCAGGAACGGGCTGGCCAAGCTTTTATCAGGCGATCAATCCC
The DNA here is from genome assembly GCA_002279795.1 of Hydrogenophilales bacterium 12-61-10. Classification (GTDB taxonomy): domain Bacteria; phylum Pseudomonadota; class Gammaproteobacteria; order Burkholderiales; family Thiobacillaceae; genus Thiobacillus. The sequence continues at coordinate 4,818 of NCCT01000009.1, read as the reverse complement.
GATGCCGTTGCCGAAAAAACCGACTCCAGCCATGGCATGACGCGTGTCGAGGCACTGTGCCGTCGCTGTGGTTCGCATCTCGGCCATGTTTTTCCGGATGGCCCGGCCCCCACCGGAACGCGCTATTGCATCAACTCGGCATCGCTGACGTTCGAAGCAGCCCCGCCAAGCCAGGAACGGGACTGAGCCTTGCATATTTTTGACGCGCGGATCACGGCGATTACGCCCGCCACGCCCAGCATTCACGTCCTGCAACTGGCGATTCCCGATACGCGCTTTCGCTTTTTGCCGGGCCAATGGGTCGACCTTAGCATTACGCTTGAAGGGGTACCCCATACCGCGGGTTATTCCATTACCACGTCGCCTATCCGGTCAGGCGAAATCGAACTGGCAATCAAGGCCAGCGCGCGTCATCCGCTGGCGCGCTGGGTCCATGAAGCCGCACGCGTCGGTGACCCGGTCACAGTCACGCAAGGCCAGGGGCCTTTTGTCTACCTGCCGGAAATGAGCGATAACGTCGTGCTGATCGGCGGCGGCGTCGGCATTACGCCGCTGCTATCCATCTTTCGCCATGTGCGTGACGCGGCCCTGCCGACCCAGGCGCATCTGGTTTACAGCGTGTCGGACAGCAGGGAAATCCTTTTTCGCGACGAACTTGAACAGGCTGCACACACCCATGACAACCTGCATCTGAGCATCACCGTCACCCAGCCCGACCCTCGCTGGCATGGCCTCACCGGGCGTATCGACCCGGTCAAACTGCATGCGCTCGATGTTCCCGACGACACGCTGTATTTCCTGTGCGGACCCAAGGGCATGGTAGAGGACATGAGCATGCTGCTGCATGGGCTGGGCGTGCCAATGAGCCGGATCATTTTTGAAAAATGGTGGTAAGGATTCAGGCAAGCCAGCCTTTCGTACCATCGTGCCGCTTTTCGAACCGCACTACGCTTGCATCTTCGTTACTTGGAGTCCTCTTATGCGCCTGACTGCCCTCTTTTTCCTTGCCAGCCTCGCCCTCAGCGCACACGCTGCTCCGGACGGCATCGTCAAAGCCTATCCGGCCGAGCAGGTCGCTCCGGACACCTGGGTCATCACTGGCCCGCTGGGCGAACCCTCGGTCGAAAATCAGGGCTTCATGAACAATCCGGCATGGATCATCGCGGGCGATCAGGTCGTCGTCATCGACCCCGGCTCCAGCGTTCAGGCTGGGCGCATGGTGGTCAAAGCCATACAAAAAGCCACCGGCCTGCCTGTCACGGCGGTATACAACACCCACGTCCACGGCGACCACTGGCTGGGCAACCAGGCCATCCTTGAAGCCTGGCCGAAAGCTGTCCTGATCGCCCACCCTGACATGATCGCCAGGGCCCGGGCGGGTGAGGCCGAATCCTGGGTCATACTGATGAGCAACCTGACCCAGGGCTACACCGACGGCACCCGCGCCGCGAATCCCACCCTTGCCACGACGGACGGCATGGTCACAAAACACGGCAACCGCAGCTTCAAGATCCATTCATCGAACGACGCCCACAGCAAGACCGACATCATGATCGAGGTCGACAACGGCGTGCTGTTCACCGGCGACAACGTACTGAACCAGCGCGTTGCACGCATGGACGACGGTACCTTTACGGGCAATATCAAGGCGATCGACCGCGCGATCGCGCTAGCGGTCAAGGTCGTGGTACCGGGCCATGGCTCTCCCGGCAGCCCGGCCATGCTGAAAGCGCAGCGCGATTATTTCCAGACGCTGTTCGATGCGGTAAAAGAAGAATATGACGCCGGAAAAAGCGATTTCGAGATGAAACCATCGGTGGTCAAGAAGCTGGCGGCCTATCAAAACTGGCACGGCTTCGATACGGCGGTCGGCAAACAGATCGGTCTGGCAGTACTGGAGATCGAACAACAGTAACTTTGACTGCCTCAGTCAGGCAATCGGGTGACGGCAGCGCTGTGCCCCGGTTGCCACTCCCCGTCCAGGCTGACCCATTCGACGCGATTGCCCAGCATGCGAATAACGCCCGGGCGGCGGTTGTTGCCGGTGTCGGAAAACTCAAAGCGATAGTCGCGTAAAAACTGCAACTGGCCGTTATTGTTACGGGCAAAACGGGTGCGGCTCAACGCCACGCTGTCATCGAGAAACTGCAGTTTTCCGTCATTGCAGGCACGGCGCCCAACAGCGACGGCTTGTTCCCGCGTATTCAAGCCTGCGTACCAGTACCAGCCCAGTCCGCCAAACCCGATCAGCAGGATGATTTCCCAGCTCATTGCGCGACTTTCATTGCTCGCTGGATTCGGGTTTTACCGGGCTGCGAAACAAGGCTGCCACGGGTTTTCTGGAGGGCTGGCGATTGGCCGCAGGCGCGGCAGCAGGCGCGGCACTCGGAACATAGGGCGAGTCAAACAAGGCGTCACGCGACGCGGGACGCTGAGCACGCGGGGCACTACGCTCAAGAGCCGGCGCAACCCCCTGTTCAACGGGACGCGCGGCCGGGCGATCAACCGGATGCTCAATCAGACGCTCTGCCGGACGTTCAGTCCGTTGCGGGCGTGTTGCATAAGCCGGTACATCGGCCACGCCTGGCTCGAAACCCGGAACGATCGTCGGCTCCAGTGGCGTGCCGATGAGTTTTTCGATGTCTTTCAGGTAGCGCGTTTCCGATTCGCTGACCAGCGAGATCGCTTCGCCTTTGACTCCCGCGCGGCCGGTGCGGCCGATGCGATGAACATAGTCCTCAGCGTTGTGCGGCAAATCGTAATTCACGACAAACGGCAGCGCCTCGATATCGATTCCGCGCGCGGCGACGTCGGTGGCGACCAGCACGCGCAGCGAGCCCGCCTTGAACGCGTCGAGCGCCTTGATGCGCTCCTGCTGGGTCTTGTCGCCATGAATGGCGTCGGCATGCAGGCCCAGCTTGTTGAGCTCGTTGGCCAGCCGGTTGCAGCCCAGCTTGGTGCCGGTAAACACCAGCACCTGCTTGAGATCGCGCGTCTTGATCAAGTGCGTCAGCAATGCCCGCTTGCGCTCGTGGTGCACCGGGTGCACCACCTGCGTCACGGTTACGGCGGTGGCGTTGCGCGCCACTTCGATGAAGGTCGGGTTGTTGAGGATACTGTCGGCGAGCTTGCGGATTTCTTCCGGAAACGTGGCCGAGAACATCATGTTCACGCGCTGCGCCGGCAGCAGCGCAACGATGCGCTTGAGATCGGGCATGAAGCCCATGTCGAGCATGCGGTCGGCTTCATCGAGCACCAGCGTGTTCACCTGGTTCAGCATCAGGGTCTTGTTTTGCACGTGGTCGAGCAGGCGGCCGGGCGTCGCCACCAGAATCTCGACGCCGGTCTTCAGGATCGGAATCTGCGTGTTGATGCTGACCCCGCCATAGACCACCAGCGAGCGCAGCGGAATATGCTTGCAGTACGCCTTGACGCTCTCTTCGACCTGAATCGCAAGCTCGCGCGTGGGGGTCAGGATCAGCGCGCGGATCGGGTGTTTGGCCGGCGAGGTGCCGGAGTTGGCAAACGGCAATAGGCGCTGCAGCAACGGCAGCGCGAAGGCGGCTGTCTTGCCGGTACCTGTTTGCGCCGCGCCGAGAATGTCGCCGCCCTGCAGCGCAAGCGGAATCACCTGCTCCTGAATCGGCGTTGGCGTGACGTAGCCCATGTCGTCGAGAGCACGCAGGATATCGGGCGCGAGGCCCAGTTCAGCAAAAGTGGTCAATGTCCATCCCGATAAATTTCAGCCAGGATTCGGTCCCGGCCTTTAAATTTGAATCCAGTCAAACCCCGCTGACTGGCAGGCCACACGCACGTCGTCATCCGCGCAATCGAGCACCTGGGCCAATGCGCGCCGCGCCAGTGCGTCCGTGTTGTTGGTGCGTGAAACGTGGGCTGCCATCACGCATTGCAGCTTGTCGTGGTTCAAGATGCGCAGCAAGGCGGCGGACTGCGCGTTTTCGAGATGGCCGAAGCGCCCGCCTACACGACGCTTGAGGCCGACGGGATACGGTCCCTTTTCCAGCATCCCGGCGTCGTGATTGCATTCGAGCACCAGCGCATCGACGCCGCTCAAGGTCGCCTCGATGTGGGGCGTACTGCATCCCACATCGGTCAGCACGCCGAGTCTGCGCTGGCCGTCGCCGAATACGAACTGCACGGGCTCGCGCGCATCGTGCGGCACCGGAAAAGGCTGGATTTCCAGTTCGTCCACCGCAAACGGCGCATGGCTGTCGATGACGTGCACCGCGACGCCGTCGAGATCTTGCGCCATCGCCAGCGTCCCTGCCGTCAGCCACACCGGCAGTTTGTACTTGCGGGCAAGACGGCCGACACCGCCAATATGATCGCCGTGCTCATGCGTCACCACGATTCCGGCCAGGTTAGACACCGCCAGACCCAGGCGGGCCAATCGCGCAACGCTGTCGGCCAGGCCAAACCCGCAATCCATCAGCACCCGAGTCAATCCAGCTTCGACCACCAGGCCGTTGCCATCACTGCCGCTGCCGAGGCTGGCGAACCGCATCACTTCAAATCGGCGTAGAGCAATTTGACGATGCGATTCCGGGTATCGGCATCGACCGTCTTGCCTTCGGCTGCCGCAACAGCGACCCGGCTTTTTTCACCCATCTCGCGCACTACGATCTGCATCTGCGGCGAGGTCTGCTCTTTTTTGCTGCGCCAGAAAGCGAGGCTGCTCAGGAACCCCTCGTCGCGCTTGCTGGCGTTGTCGGCGTCGGGATCGATATAACGCACGTAATACACGCCCATGGAACGGTCGCGGTCTTCCACTGCAAAACCGATGCGATCGAGCGCCAG
>NCCT01000104.1:6446-11617 GCA_002279795.1 Hydrogenophilales bacterium 12-61-10 | reverse complement strand
GTTCTGGGAAGTCCTGCACCGTTCCGGCTTCGGCGAAAAGCCCGGCTCGGGTTTCCCCGGCGAGTCGTCGGGACGCCTGCGCGACCCCGCCACCTGGCGCCCCATCGAACACGCCACCATGGCCTATGGCTACGGCCTGTCGGTCAGCCTGCTGCAACTGACGCGCGCCTACATGGCGTTTGCCAATGACGGCGAGGTGATGCCGCTGTCCTTCCTCAAACGCGAGCCGCAGGAAGTGGTCGGCGAACGCGTGTTTTCCCCCAGTGTGGCGCGCGAGGTGCGCGCCATGATGGAAACCGTGACGCAAGAAGGCGGCACCGGCACCCGCACCCGCGTGCCCGGCTACCGCGTGGCGGGCAAGACCGGCACCGCGCACAAACTGGTCAACGGCCGTTACGCCGCCGACCGCTATCTGGCCTCGTTCATCGGCATGGCGCCGGCCTCCAATCCGCGCCTCATCATCGGCGTGGTAATCGACGAGCCTACCGGCGGCGCGTACTACGGCGGCAGCGTGGCAGGCCCCGTGTTCGCCCAGGTGATGGCGGCCAGCCTGCGCCAACTCGCCCTGCCGCCCGACGCGCCGGAAACGGCGACCCAAATGACGCACAACACACCGCCGCTGCCGATGGCTGCGGGCAAGGGGGTGTAATGCCCAGAGCGCATCGCAAGCCCACGCCCGCCGCTCCGGTCCCGCACGAATCGGTGACGCATATCCTGAAGCGTCTCGGCATTGCGCCGACCGAACTCGTCAACGACAGCCGCAAGGCCGCGCCGGGTGTCGTGTTCGCGGCGTATCCGGGCGAGTCGCGCGATGGCCGCGACTTCATTGCGCAAGCAGTGGCGCAGCGCGTCGATGGCGTGTTGTGGGAGGCGGACCACTTTCAGTGGGATCCCGCACTGCCGACGCCCAACGCCGGCGTGCCCGACCTCAAAACCCGCATCGGCGAGATCGCTGCGCATATCTATGGCGAGCCGTCGCGTGCGCTGCACATGGTCGGCATCACCGGCACCAACGGCAAAACCTCGGTCGCGCATTGGCTGGCGCAAGCGTTTGTCCGGCTTGACCGCAAAACCGCCATCGTCGGCACCGCCGGCAACGGTTTTCCCGGCGCGCTGACGCCGACGCTCAACACCACCCCCGACGCCATCGAGCTGCAGCAGCGGCTGGCGTATTACCGCCAGCAGGGCGCAACCGCGTGCGCGATGGAAGTGTCGTCGCACGGTCTGGTGCAGGGGCGCGTCAACGGCACGTCATTCAATGTCGCGGTGCTGACCAACCTGTCGCGCGACCATCTCGACTACCACGGCGACATGGACAGCTATGCCGCCGCCAAGGCGCAGCTGTTCAGCTGGCCGGGACTGGACACGGTGGTGCTCAATCTGGACGACGCCTTCGGCCAGCGCCTCGAACAATCCATTCGCTCCGCCCGGGTGGCGGGTTACGGCTTCCAGCGCGGCGCGGTGGTCGGCGAAAACCTGCGCCTGTCGCAAAACGGCCTGCAGCTGCACGTGCGCACCGACTGGGGCAATGCCGATCTGGCCGCGCCGCTGCTGGGACGCTTCAACGCCGCCAACCTGCTGGCCGTGTTGACCACCCTGCTGGTGTCCGACGTCAAGCTTGAAGACGCCTGCCAGGCCCTGGCGCACATCCAGCCGCCGCCGGGGCGCATGCAGACACTGGGCGGTGGCGCGCATCCGCTGGTCGTGGTCGATTACGCCCACACCCCGGACGCACTGGAAAAGGTGCTGGCGACCCTGCGCGAAATCGTCAGCGGTGGCCGGCTGATCTGCGTATTCGGCTGCGGCGGCAACCGCGACAGCGGCAAGCGTCCGCTGATGGGGCATGCGGCGGCAGAAGGCGCGGACGAGGTCTGGGTCACCAGCGACAACCCGCGCAACGAGGATCCGCGCCACATCATCGACGCCATTCTGGCGGGGGTGACGGGCAAGCCGCGCGTCGAGCCCGATCGCGCACGCGCCATTTTCGAGGCCATCGGTGGCGCGCATCAGGGCGATGTCGTGCTGATAGCGGGCAAGGGCCACGAGGACTACCAGGAAATTGCCGGCGAACGGCACCCGTTCTCAGACGTAATCGTGGCCAAAAAGGCTCTGGGGGCGTGGACATGACTGCACCGATGATGCGGCTTTCGGAAGCCGCCGCCATGCTCGGCGTATCGTTCACCGGCTCGGATGCCGAAGTGTTGCGCGTCTCCACCGACAGCCGCACGATCCAGCCAGGCGATCTGTTCTTCGCGCTGCGTGGCGACAAATTCGACGGCGGCGCGTATGCCGCGCGGGCGCTGCAACAAGGCGCGGTCGGGGTAGTGCTTGACGCCAGACAGGCGCCCGAAATCACCCATGCCATCCGCGTCGACGACACCCGTCTCGCACTCGGCACCCTGGCTGCTGCCTGGCGCCAGCGCTTTAACCTTCCCGTCATCGGCATCACCGGCAGCAATGGCAAAACCACGGTAAAGGAAATGCTGGCGGCCATCCTGCGGCTGGAAGCCGGGTCGGCTGACGCCGTGCTCGCCACCGAAGGCAATCTCAACAACGACATCGGCCTGCCGCTCATGCTGCTGCGCCTGCGGCGGGCGCATCGCTACGCCGTGCTGGAAATGGGCATGAACCACGCGGGCGAAATCGATTACCTGACCCGGCTGGCGCAGCCCGATGTTGCGGTGGCGATCAACGCACTCACCGCGCACATCGGTTTTCTGGGTTCGGTTGAAGCCATCGCGCGCGCCAAAGGTGAAATTTTCAACGGCCTGGGCAATGCGGGTATTGCGGTGTTCAACGCCGACGACGCGCACGCCGATTTATGGCGCGAACAGAATGCGCGGCGCCCGGTGGTTGATTTTGGCCTGTCTCCTGCTGCCAAGGTGCATGCCGGGTTCGAGCCCACAGCCTTCGGTTCGAGGCTCGCGGTCACGCTGCCGAGCGGCACGTTTGATGTCGCACTGCAGGTCCCCGGCGAACACAACGTCATGAATGCGTTGGCTGCAGCGGCAGCGGCCAGCGCGCTCGACACCGGCCACCGCAGCATCGTCGCCGGCCTGTCCGGCTTCACTGGCGTCAAGGGGCGGCTGCAGCGCAAGCCCGCGCTGCACGGCAGTACCTTTATCGACGACACCTACAACGCCAATCCCGATTCGGTGAAGGCCGCGCTGGCGGTGCTGGCGCAACAGCCCGGCAAGAAACTGCTGGTACTGGGCGACATGGGCGAACTGGGGGAAGACGCCGCCGCGATGCATGCGCAGATCGGGCTTGCCGCACGCGCGGCCGGCGTCGACCGCCTGCTGGCGCTGGGCGAGCTTACAAAAGAAACCGTCGGCGCGTTCGGCGCCGGCGCGATGCATTTCGAGCGCATCCAGGAGCTGCTCGCCGAACTCGAAAATGCCCTGACGCCCGACACGACCGTGCTGGTAAAAGGCTCGCGCTTCATGCAGATGGAACGCGTGGTCAACAGCTTTATGGAGACTCCCTGACATGCTCTTGTGGCTGTTTCAATATCTTGGCCAGGACATCCGCGCCTTCAACGTCTTCAATTATTTGACGCTGCGCGCGGTGATGGCGATGCTCACCGCGCTGACGATTTCCTTCATCCTTGGCCCCGCGGTGATCCGCCGGCTCACCGCGCTGAAAATCGGCCAGTCGGTGCGCAACGACGGCCCGCAGACGCATCTGGTCAAAGCCGGTACGCCGACCATGGGCGGCGTGCTGATCCTGATGTCGGTCGCCATCACCACCCTGCTATGGGCGGACCTGTCGAACGACTATGTCTGGGTGGCGCTCGCCACATTGGTCGGCTTTGGCGCCATCGGCTGGATCGACGACTGGCGCAAGGTGGTGGAGAAAAACTCGCGCGGCCTGCCCTCGCGCTGGAAGTATTTCTGGCAGTCGGTGATCGGCCTCGCCGTCGCGGCCTACTTGTGGCAGACCGCCAGCCTGCCGGCGCACACCGAGCTGATCATCCCCTTCCTTAAACAGGCCACGATCAGCCTGTCGGCGGTGGCCTTCATCGCGCTGGTGTACTTCGTCATCGTCGGCTCCAGCAATGCGGTCAACCTGACCGACGGCCTCGACGGCCTGGCCATCCTGCCGACCGTGATGGTGGCCTCGGCACTGGCGGTCTTCGCCTATGTCGCCGGCAACGCGGTGTTCTCCAAATACCTCGGCGTGCCCCACGTTCCCGGCGCCGGCGAGCTGGCGATCTTCTGCGCCGCGATGGCCGGGGCGGGGCTGGCCTTTCTGTGGTTCAACGCCTACCCGGCCGAAGTCTTCATGGGCGACGTCGGCGCGCTGGCGCTCGGCGCGGCGCTCGGCGTGGTCGCGGTGATCGTGCGGCAGGAAATCGTGCTGTTCATCATGTGCGGCGTGTTCGTCATGGAAACCCTGTCGGTGATGATCCAGGTCGCGTCGTTCAAGACGCGCGGCAAGCGGGTGTTCCTGATGGCGCCGTGGTGCTGATCGGCCTGGCGAGCCTGAAACTCCGATGAACTACGACAGCCTGAACCTCTCCGGCAAGAATGTTCTGGTGCTCGGCTTGGGCGACACCGGCCTGTCGTGCGCGCGCTGGCTGCAGGCGCGCGGCGCACAGGTGAGCGTAGCCGACAGCCGCGACGCGCCGCCGCAAGCGGCGCGTCTGGCCGAGCTGGCGCCCGGCGTGCCGATCACCACCGGCGCGTTCGACCCCGCCCAGCTGCAGGCGGCCGAGCTGCTGGTGCTCAGCCCCGGCGTGCCGCTGGCCGAGCCAGCGGTGGCCGCGGCCATCGCCGCCGGGGTAGAAGTGGTGGGCGATGTCGAACTGTTTGCCCGCGCACTGGCCGCCATCAACGCCGCGCGCGCAGCGGCCCCCGAGCCGGCAGCGCCGATGCGCCTGCTCGCGATTACCGGCAGCAACGGCAAAAGCACGGTCACCGCCATGTGTGGCGAAATGTGCCGCATCGCCGGGCTGGCGACCTGCGTCGCAGGCAACATCGGCCTGCCGGTACTCGACGCCCTGTTCGAAGTGGAAACCGGCCATGCCACGGCGCCCCAGGTGTGGGTACTGGAACTCTCCAGCTTTCAGCTTGAAACGACCTCCAGCCTCAATGCCACCGCAGCGACCGTGCTCAACGTCAGCGAAGACCACATGGACCGCTATGTCAGCCTGGCCGCCTACGCCGCAG
>NCCT01000104.1:0-6436 GCA_002279795.1 Hydrogenophilales bacterium 12-61-10 | reverse complement strand
ATCTTCAGCGGCGACGGCATCCAGGTGCTGAACCGCGACGACCCGCTGACACTGGCGATGGCGCTGTCCGGGCGCAAGGTCATCAGCTTTGGCCTCGACCGCTGTCCGGACGATGAAAATTTCGGCCTGTGCGAAGACGAGCTGTGCCTCGGCGGCGACATGCTGATGCCGATGTCCGCGCTGCAGGTTCACGGCCTGCACAATGTCGCCAACGCGCTGGCGGCGCTGGCGCTGACCCGCACGCTTGAGTTGCCGATGGCGACCCTGCTGCGCGGGCTGGCCCATTTCAAGGGGCTGCCGCACCGGGTCGAAAAAGTCGCCGACATCGAAGGCGTCACCTATTACGACGACTCCAAGGGCACCAATGTCGGCGCCACCGAAGCTGCGCTGTACGGCCTGGGCACGCGCCGTGCCGTGGTGATTCTGGGTGGCGACGGCAAGGGGCAGGATTTCAGTCCGCTCAAGGCCGCCGTCGAATCCAACGCCCGCGCAGTGCTGCTGATCGGCCGCGATGCGCCGCTGATCGCGGCCGCCATCGAGGGCTGCGGGATTGAGACGTATCCAGCAGGCAGCCTGCCGGCCGCGGTCGAGCAGGCGCACCGCCTTGCCCATCCCGGCGATGCCGTGCTGCTGTCGCCTGCCTGCGCCAGCTTCGACATGTTCCGCAATTACGCGCACCGCGCCGATGTATTCGTCCAGGCGGTGCACAAGCTTGCTGCGCAAAGGAATGCCAGCTGATGCTGTACACCGCGCGCGCGCCCAAACCCAGTGCCGAGCTCGATTTCAGCTTGCTGTGGCTGACGCTGGGTCTGCTGGCGCTCGGCTGGGTGATGATTTATTCGGCGTCGATCGCGATCGCCGAGGCCGCCAAATACACCGGCAACAACGGCGAATACTATTTAATCCGGCAAGGCATGTTCATCCTCGCCGGCGTGGGGGTCGGCGTCACGGCATTCCAGATTCCGATGCGGATCTGGCAGCAGATCGCGCCCTATATTTTCCTGCTCGGCCTGCTGTTGCTGATCGTGGTGCTGATTCCCGGCATCGGCCACGAGGTCAAGGGCAGCCGCCGCTGGATTCCGCTCGGTTTCGCCAACCTGCAGCCCTCCGAACTGATGAAGCTGCTCGCCGTGCTGTACGCCGCCGACTACACCACGCGCAAGGCCGCGTTCATGCACGACCTCAAGAAAGGCTTTCTGCCGATGGCGGGTGTGATGCTGCTGACCGGGCTGCTGCTGCTGTCCGAGCCGGACTTCGGCGCCTTCGTGGTGATCGTGGCGATTGCCATGGGCATCCTGTTCCTCGGCGGGCTCAACTGGAAAGTGTTCGCCGGCCTCATCGTCATGCTGGTAATCGGCTTTGCCGCGCTGATCTTCTCTTCCTCGTACCGGCTGCAGCGCGTGCAAACCTTCCTCAAGGGCCCGTTCGAAGACCCCTACGGCGCGGGCTACCAGCTGTCGCACGCGCTGATCGCCTTCGGCCGCGGCGAGTGGCTCGGCCTCGGTCTCGGCGGCAGCGTCGAAAAACTGTTCTACCTGCCCGAAGCGCATACCGACTTCCTGCTCGCTGTGATCGCCGAGGAGTTTGGCTTCATCGGCGTGCTCGTGGTCATCAGTCTGTTCGCCTGGCTCATCGTCAAGGCCTTCCTGATCGGCCTGCGCGCCGCGCAGCTGGAGCGCAATTTCAACGCGCTGGTGGCGCAAGGCATCGCCATCTGGATCGGCGTGCAATCGCTGATCAACATGGGGGTGAACGTCGGCCTTCTGCCGACCAAGGGATTGACCCTGCCCTTTCTGTCGTTCGGTGGCAGCGGCATTCTCGCCAACTGCCTGGCGATCGCCGTGCTGTTACGCATCGACTGGGAAAACCGGCAGATGATGCGGGGGAAAACCTTCTGATGGCCGCCGCGAACCGTACCCTGATGGTGATGGCCGGCGGTACCGGCGGCCACGTCTACCCCGCGCTGGCGGTGGCCGATGCGTTGCGCGCGCGCGGCTGGGACGTCTTCTGGCTGGGCACCAAAAACGGTCTCGAAGCGCGCGTGGTGCCGGCTGCCGGCATCGACATGGTGTGGGTATCGATGGGCGGCGTGCGCGGCAAGGGCTGGCTGAAGAAACTGCTACTGCCCGCCACGCTGCTGCTCGCGTTCTGGCAAAGCCTGCGCGCGATCCTGCAACGCCGGCCCGACGTGGTCCTCGGCATGGGCGGCTACACCGCGTTTCCCGGCGGCATGATGGCGAGCCTGCTGGGCAAGCCGCTGGTGATCCACGAACAGAATTCGGTCGGCGGACTGACCAACCGCGTGCTCGCCTGTCTGGCCGATCGCGTGCTGACCGCCTTCCCCAAGGTGTTCACGCATGCCCACGACAAGCCGATTCCCTGTCGCCGTGTCACCACGGAGTGGGTGGGCAATCCCGTCCGCACCGACATTGCTGCGACCCCCGCAACCGAACACACGGGCGCGCTGCAGCTGCTGGTGGTGGGCGGCAGCCTGGGCGCGCAGGCGCTGAACGATCTGGTGCCCAAGGCGCTGGCGCTGCTTCCCGCTGACCAGCGCCCCGTCGTCGTGCATCAATCCGGCCGCCAGCACCTCGACATCCTGCGCGCGAACTATGCTGCCGCCGGTGTCGAAGCCGACGTGCGCGACTACATCGAGGACATGGCTGCCGAATACCGCGCCTGCGATTTCGCCATCTGCCGCGCCGGCGCGATGACGGTGGCCGAGCTGGCCTGCGCCGGCGTGCCCGCCGTGCTGGTGCCCTTTCCTTTCGCGGTGGACGACCACCAGACCGGCAACGCCGAATTCCTGTCCGACGCCGACGCCGCCTGGCTGATGCAGCAAAAGGATTTGACGGCAGAAAAGCTGGCCGCGCTGATCGCCGGCCTGGATCGCGACCAGCTGGCGGCGATGGCCGGCAAGGCGCGCGCGCTGGCCAAGCCCGATGCGACCGCCCGCGTCGCCGATATTTGCGAAACACTGGCAGGAAAGGCCGGCAAGCCATGATCCTCCACACCGTTCACCCCTCACCGCTTACCGTTCACCGCCAATGAAACACGCCGTCAAACATATCCACTTCGTAGGCATCGGCGGCGTCGGCATGAGCGGGATCGCCGAGGTGCTGCTGAATCTGGGCTATGCCGTGTCGGGTTCCGATCTGGCCGACAACGCGGTGACGCAGCGGCTGGCGAAACTGGGCGCGCGCATTCACCATAATCACGCCAGCGAGAATATCGCCGACGCCGACGCGGTGGTCACCTCGACGGCGGTGCAGGAATCCAACCCGGAAGTCATCGCCGCGCGCGAAAAGAAAATTCCCATCGTGCCGCGTGCGCTGATGCTGGCGGAATTGATGCGGCTGCAGCGCGGCATCGCGATTGCCGGCACCCACGGCAAAACCACCACCACCAGCCTGGTCGCCAGCATCCTCGGTGAGGCGGGCATGGACCCGACCTACGTCATTGGCGGCAGGCTCACCGCCGCCGGCACCAACGCGCGACTCGGCAAGGGCGAGTTCCTGGTGGCCGAGGCCGACGAATCCGACGCGTCCTTCCTCTACCTGACACCGGTGATCGCCATCGTCACCAACATCGACGCCGATCACATGGACACGTATGGCCATGATTTCGAGCGCCTGAAAACCGCTTTCGTCGACTTCTGCCAGCGGCTGCCGTTCTACGGCATGGCGGTGCTGTGCATCGACGACCCGCACGTGCGCGAGATCATGCCGCGCATCACCAAGCCGATCACCACCTACGGCTTCGACGAGGCGGCACAGGTGCGTGCGATCAACCCGCGCTTCGAGCAGGGCCTGATGCATTTCACCGTGCAGCGCGAAGGCATGGCCGATCTCGACATCGTGCTGAACCATCCCGGCATGCACAACGTGCTGAACGCGCTGGCGGCGATCGCGGTGGCCACCGAAGTCGACGCCGACGACGCCGCCATCGTCAAGGCGCTGGCCGAATTTCATGGCGTCGGTCGCCGCTTCCAGCGCTACGGCGAACTGCCGGCCAGGGACGGCGGCCACTACACGCTGGTCGACGACTACGGCCACCACCCGGTGGAAATGGCGGCGACGCTGGCCGCCGCGCGCGGCGCGTTCCCCGGACGGCGGCTGGTGCTGGTGTTCCAGCCGCACCGCTTTACCCGCACGCGCGACTGCTTCGAAGATTTCGTCAAAGTGCTGTCGGAAACCGACGTGCTGGTGCTGACCGAGGTCTATCCGGCCGGCGAAGCGCCCATCGTCGCAGCGGATGGCCGCGCCCTCGCCCGCGCGGTGCGGGTCGGCGGCAAGGTCGAGCCGCTGTTCGTCGAACAGGTGGGCGATGTGCCGGCAACGGTGCGCGACCTGGCGCACGACGGCGACGTGGTGCTGGTGATGGGCGCGGGCAGCATTGGTCAGGTCGCGCCTGCTTTGGGGACGCCGCATGCGCCATGATTTCCGCATGAGCGAGATGGATCTGGGCGGCGGCGCAGCGCCGACCCTGCGCGGCCATTTCCTCTACAACGAGCCGATGAGCAAGCACGTGTCGTGGCGCGCCGGCGGCGAAGCCCAGCGCGTCTACATCCCGGCCGATCTCGACGATCTTGCCTGGCTGGTGCGTTCGGTGCCGGCGCACGAAGCCATCCACATGCTCGGTCTCGGCAGCAACCTGCTGGTGCGCGACGGTGGCGTGGCGGGCGTGGTGATCCTGCTGCATGGCGTGCTGAAAAAACTCGCGCTGGAATCGCGCACCCAGGGCATGCCGCCGATGCCGACTGGCCGCGATACGTCGCTGATTTATGCCCAGGCCGGCGTGGCTTCGCCCAAGCTGGCGCGCTTTGCCGCCAACAACAGTCTGGTCGGCGGCGAATTCTGGGCCGGCATACCCGGCACCGTCGGCGGCGCAATCGCGATGAACGCCGGCTGCTACGGCGGCGAAACCTGGGACTCGCTGGTGCAGGTGCTGACACTCGACCGCCAGGGCCAGCTGAATGAACGGCTGCCGGGCGACTATGTGATCGGTTACCGCCACGTCGCGCTCAAGCAGGCGCATGAAGAATGGTTCGTCGGCGGCTGGTTCCGCCTCGAGCACGGCGACGGCGCGGCCTCGCGCGAAACCATCAAGTCTCTGCTGAAAACCCGCATCGCGGCGCAACCGCTGAATCTGCCCAACGCCGGCTCGGTGTTCCACAATCCGCCGGGTGATCACGCCGCGCGCCTGATCGAAAGTTGCGGCCTCAAGGGCTTTCGCATCGGCGATGCCCAGGTGTCGGAGAAGCACGCCAATTTCATCGTCAATCTCGGCCATGCCCACGCGGCCGACATCGAACGCCTGATCGAACATGTGGAAGACAGCGTGGAAGCGCGCACCAACGTGCGGCTGATCCGCGAAGTGAGAATTATTGGAGAACGGCAGTGAACGCGTCAGCAAAACAATTCGGAAAAGTCGCCGTCATGCTGGGCGGCACCTCGGCCGAACGGCCCGTGTCGCTCAACAGCGGCGCAGCGGTACTGGCCGCCTTGCAGCGTCAGGGCATCGACGCGCATGCGTTCGACCCCGCCACGCGCAACCTCGGCGACCTGATCAGCGGCGAATTCGACCGCGTGTTCATTTCGCTGCACGGGCGGCTGGGCGAAGACGGCTGCATGCAGGGCGCGCTCGAAGTGCTGGACATGCCCTACACCGGCAGCGGCGTCATGGCGTCGGCGCTGGGCATGGACAAATGGCGCACCAAGCTGCTGTGGCGCGCGGCCGGGCTGCCGACCGCCGACTGGGCGATGCTCAACGCCGACAGCGATTTTGCCGCCGTGGAAAAACAGCTCGGGCTGCCGATTTTCGTCAAGCCCGCGCGCGAAGGCTCCAGCATCGGCATGAGCAAGGTGACTGTGGCCGGCACGCTCAAAGCGGCCTACGAAACCGCCGCCGAACACGACCCGCTGGTGCTGGCCGAAACCTTCATCGACGGCCCGGAATTCACTGTCGGCATCCTCGGCGATCGCGCCCTGCCGCTGATCCGCCTGGAGCCCGCCAAGGACGCCGCGTTCTACGACTTCGACGCCAAATATCTGCGCAACGACACCCAGTACCACTGCCCGGCCGGCCTGCCGGAAGCCGATGAGCAGGCACTGCGCCAGCTGGCGCTGGACGCGTTCCGGCTGGTCGGCGGGCGCGGCTGGGGCCGTGTCGACGTCATGCGCGACAGCCTCGGCAATCCCTATTTGCTGGAAGTGAACACCTCGCCCGGCATGACCGATCACAGCCTGGTGCCGATGGCGGCACGCGAGGCCGGGCTGGATTTCGATGCGTTGTGCCTGACCATCCTGGAACAGACCTTGGCATGAATAACGAGCTTGCCCACCATCCGCTGAATCAGGTCGCCCGCGTGCTGACCTGGGGCGCGCTCGGCCTCCTGGCCTACGGCGCGACCAGCTGGGTGATGGCGCGGCCGTGG
>NCCT01000155.1 GCA_002279795.1 Hydrogenophilales bacterium 12-61-10 | reverse complement strand
TGTTTCCTTTTCCACAAACTCGAATCACACGGTTTTTGAAATCAAAGTCTTCGACCTTGAGATCGGATAGCTCGGTGGCTCGTATCCCGGTCGCATAGAGCAATTCGAGCATGGCCTTGTCACGCAGGCCTTGGTGAGAATTGAGATCAGTAATATCAAGCAGTGACGCCACCTCATCCTGTGTCGGCGTGTTCGGGAGGCGGTGGGGTATTTTGATCTTGCCAAGGCGCATGGTCGGGTCCTTCGCAACCTGCCCATTGGTCGAGAGATATTGGTAAAACCGACGGAGCGAAGCGGTATAGCGAGCCACGCTCCGAGCGCTGATCTTTCTTTCCAGCAGGCTTGCCAGCCATGCCTCAATGTCCAGATTCTGGGCCTGGAGTAGCGACTGGCCGTTATGCTGGGTCAGCCACGATCCGAAATTGACCAGATCCGCCCGATAGGCGTCGATGGTCCTGTCGGCGAGACCATGAACAAGCCATAACTCATTGCTGAACTGCTCCACGGATGGGAGCAGGGATTTAGATTTTGCGGAACCCATTTATTTTGCCTTTCTTGGTTTACCCCCCTCGGCTCCGCAACTGCAGGGGGAAATTTTCAGCTTATTATTTTCGCCGCCACTCCCATGACGGTATTGCATTCAAGTTAGCTCATCCCGTGTGCATTCCTGAATCGTTTTCCGATCGTGCCTGGAGGCACGATCCACAACAGACTTCAAATTTTAATATTTCATGACGTGCCATGCCACCCCCAACTTGATGAGCAGGTTGGTATAAGACTCTTCGTGCCTTCTGACGTCTAACCTCAAGGGCTGTTGTCATTAAGGCAAGGTGGCAGGCTTCTTCTGCCGACTTGCCTTCCTGTTTGTTCGATCATTCCTGCCTTACCGATGTCCGATATATGTATACAATTAACGGACATGGAGCCAGTCATCAAATCGCAGGTGGTGCAACGCATCAACCAGGCCCCGGCAGCCAAAGTGTGGACGCCGGTGGATTTTCTCGACCTGGGTAATCGCGACGCGGTGGACAAAACGCTCCAGCGCATGGTCGCCAGCAATGATCTGCGTCGCATCGATCGAGGATTGTATGACCGGCCCCGGATGAATTCCCTCACCGGGCAGCCGACCGCCCCTGATTATCGCAGCGTGATCGATGCCGTCGGTCGCCGCGACCAGGTGCGCGTTTTGATTGACGGGATGACCGCCGCCAACGATCTGGGCCTGACCAATGCGGTGCCGGGGCAGGTCATCGTACATACGGATGGTCGGCTGCGGCCGATCCGGTTGGGCAAATTGACCCTCCAGTTCAAACTGACGGCGCCAAGCAAACTCTACTGGGCAGACCGTCCAGCTATGCGAGTGGTGC
>NCCT01000008.1 GCA_002279795.1 Hydrogenophilales bacterium 12-61-10 | reverse complement strand
CGAAGACAGCCTGCATGAACGGCGTGTGGGTATAGGCGATTTGCAGCGGGATACAGGCGGCAATGGCCAACAGCACATAACGATTGCCGGTCAGTCCCTCCCGACTGAGGACGGATGACAGGATGAAGCGGCTGTTGATCAGGTAGAACATTTCCGCAGTAACCACGGCATTGACCGCCATCGTCCGCGCCGTTTCGATACTGGTGCCGGCATCCAGCTCCCAGAGGAACAGGCCCAGTGCACCGGTCATCATGAGCACCGACACCATCAGCACCCGCCAGACGAAGAACCCCGACAGCAGCGCCTCGCCGGGCGGCCGGGGACGGCGGTTCATGATGCCGGGCTCGGCCGGCTCGAAGGCCAATGCCAGGCCCAACGTACTGGAGGTGACCATGTTGATCCACAGCACTATTGGTGGGCAGCATGAACAGGATGAACTTCTTTAGGTTGTCGTAGACCTCGCGCCCTTCGCGCACAGCGATGGCGATGGTGGCGAAATTGTCATCGGCCAGCACCATGTCGCTCGCCTCTTTGGCCGCCTCGGTGCCTTTCATGCCCATGGCCACACCGACGTCGGCGCGCTTCAAGGCCGGGGCGTCGTTTACCCCGTCGCCGGTCATCGCCACCACCTGGCCGTCGTCCTGGAGCGCCTGCACCAGGCGCAGCTTGTGCTCCGGCGCGGCACGGGCAAAAACGTCCACCTCCATCGCCACCCGGCGCAAGGCGGCATCGTCCATCATGGCCACTTCCGCGCCTGTGATGGCGGGCTTGCCGACACCGATAGCCAGTTGCGCCCCGATGGCACGCGCTGTCTCGGCGTGGTCGCCGGTGATCATCTTGACCCGGATGCCGGCATGGTGGCACTCGCTGACAGCGCGCACCGCCTCTTCGCGCGGCGGGTCGATGATGCCGACCAGGGCGAGCAAGACATAGCCGGACTCCGCGTCGCTGAAGCTCAGGCGTTCACCCTGTGGTGCCGCCCGTTTACAGGCCAGGGTTAGCAGGCGCAGTCCTTGGGCGGCCGTGTCGGTGGCCATGCGCCGCCAGTAATCGACATCGAGCGGTCGTTCGCCATCGTGGCCCAACTGCGTGCCGCACATGTCGAGGATGCGTTCCGGGGCCCCTTTGACGAAAAGCCACGGTTCGTCGTCGCTGTCACGGTGATAGGTGGCCATGAACCGGTGCTGGGACTCGAAAGGGATGCTGTCGAGCCGGGGCCAGGCCTCGTCGCCCAGGTGCTGGGTGAAGCCGGTCTTGCCCCCGAGCACGAGCAAGGCACCTTCGGTGGGGTCGCCCTCGACCCGCCACTGGCCATCGTCTTCACGCAATGTCGCATCGTTGCACAGCACGCCAGCCCGGATTGCCATCGCCAAGGCCGGGTAGTGCTCCGAGTCGATGATGCGCCCATCAATGCTCACGTCGCCCATCGGGGCATAGCCGACACCGCCAACATCGAACACATGCCCGGCGCTGGCCACGCGCTGCACGGTCATTTCGTTGCGGGTCAGCGTGCCGGTCTTGTCCGAACAGATCACCGTCACCGACCCCAGCGTTTCCACCGCCGGCAGACGCCGGATGATCGCGTGGCGTCGGGCCATGCGTTGCACGCCCAGCGCCAGGGTGACGGTCATGATTGCCGGCAATCCTTCGGGGATCGCCGAAGCGGCCAGAGCCACCACCAGCATGAACATTTCCGCCGGGCTGTGGTCGCGCCACAAGGTTCCGAGCACAAACGTTGCCGCCGACACGCCCAGAATGGCCAGGGCCAGGACCCGGCCGAAACGATCCACCTGACGCAGCAGGGGCGTGGTCAGGCTGCGGATGCCCGACAACATCTGATTGATCTTGCCCAACTCGGTTGCAGTACCGGTGGTTACGACAATACCGCTGGACTGCCCATAGACCACCAGCGTGCCCGAGTAGGCCATGCCGTAGCGGTCGCCCAGCGGGGCATCGGTGGACACGGCCTCAGCGGATTTTTCAACGGGTAGGGACTCACCCGTGAGGGCGGCCTCTTCGATGCGCAGCTCCCGAACATCGACCAGGCGCAAGTCGGCCGGCACCCGGTCGCCCGAGGCAAGCGACACCCGGTCGCCGGGCACCAGGTCGGCGGCGTCGATCTCGCGGCACTGTCCGTCGCGGATCACCGTGGCATGGGGCGACAACATGGCGCGGATCGCATCGAGCGCTGATTCGGCCTTGCCTTCCTGGATAAAACCGATGATGGCGTTGATCACCACGGCCATCATCAGAACACCTGTATCGATCCAGTGTCCGAGGAAGGCCGTGATGACGGCGGCGCCCATCATCACGTAGAGAAGAATGTTGTGGAACTGCATCAAGAGGCGCAACAGCGGCCCGCGGCGCTTCGGCGGAGCCAACCGGTTCGGCCCGTATTCGGCCAGCCGGCGAGCGGCTTCGGCCTCTGTCAGGCCGCTTGCGCCGGTTTGTAGCATTTGCTCGACCTGCGCCTGGGGCAAGGTATGCCAATCAACGGGCGGTGGTTTTTCCAGACCTGCGGCGATCGAGCGATTCGTCATTAATTCAGCCTCATCTTGTGCGGAGCAGCGGGAAAGTGTTTCATTGCAGATTAAGCGAAATTACATGAAAATTTTACCTAGCGACGACGCTACCGTCCAATTGGCCAGGATTACAGCCCTTCATGCTCCGTGACTGGAACCCAATGGGCGAAACTGCTGAGGAGGGCACCATGAATCCACTGAATCGCATCCTGGCGGCAACCGATCTGTCCGCGCCGGCCCGCCATGCTGTTGAACGCGCGGCTCAGGTCAGCAAAGACACAGCGGTGCCGCTCGATCTGTTGCACGTTGCCAATCTCGCACCGCTGGAGCGGCTGCGGCAGCTCATGGGGGCAACACCGGCCGACATGGAGCGGCAAGTTCTGGACACCGCAAGGCAAAAGCTTCTCGACCTCGCGGCAACGCTTCAGCAACGCTTTGGCGTCGTTGTCGGCACGCGCGTCGTCGCCGGTTCGTTGCTGGCCGAGTTGGCCAAGCAAGCCGATGGCTTGGCGGCCGGCCTGTTGGTCTGTGGGGCCAAGGGGGAAAGTCTCGTGCGGCACTTCGTGCTGGGGACGACGGCGCTGCGAATATTGAGTACGACGATTTGCCCTGTCCTGGTGGTCAAGCAGTCCCCCCGCGAACCCTACCACCGGCTATTGGTGCCGGTGGATTTTTCGCCCTCGTCGCTGCGTGCTATCCGCCACGCACGCCGCATTGCACCCCGCGCCGACATTGTGTTGCTACACGCCTTCGATGTGCCCTTCGAGGGGCAGTTGCGCTATGCCAGCGTGGACGAGGACACCATCCATCACTATCGGATTGTGGCCAAACAGGAGGCAACTCAAAAACTCCATGCGCTGCGCGACGAAGCAGGACTCGACCGCTATGGCTCCAGCCTGGTTGTGCTGCACGGCGATCCGACCATGCGCATCATCGAGCAAGAACAGGAGTGGGACTGCGATTTGATCGTCATGGGCAAGCATGGGGAAAACCTGCTGGAAGAGCTGCTGATCGGCAGCGTGACCAAGCACGTCTTGGCCGAATCTCAGTGCGACATATTGATTTCGGTGTGACCATGATCGAAGCCGGGCTGGACATCCTGACGCTGGCCGAGGTCGCCAGCTACCTGCGGGTAACGAAACGCACGTTATACCGGCTTGCCCAGGAAGGGACGTTGCCAGCGTTCAAGCTCGGCGGTACTTGGCGGTTTCGGCGCGATGAACTCAATCAGTGGATCACTGAGAACATCGGCAAACAACGGATCGGGGACCCATGAAATCCTCACCCGAGGACACAACACACGGGCCACTCTGGATCAGTCGGCATCTACTGGCGGGTAGTGCCGTGCTGTTGTTGGTGATCGTTGTCAGTTGGCTGGCGAACGCCCCGATTCGAAGTATCTTTCCGTATGCCTTCGCAGTCTGGTTGGTGACCTGGAAACATGGCATGACGGCCGGTTTCCTGTTTGCCGGATTGGCCACGCTCACCGCGCTGGTCACTGGCGCTTTCCCTAGCCGGGATGAACTCAGCGGGCAGGAAGTGGGGGAAGGTCTGTATACCTATCTGAAGCTGTCAGCTGTAGCGGCGGGCGTCGCACTAGGGAAGCGGGTTAGGCTCTCTTAGCGTGCTTTATTTTCCGTTTTCTGAAGCGACCCCTCATCCAGATGTTCCTCCGTTTACGTAACCGATACCGTAATAATAATTACGTGCCGGGGAATGTCAAACACTTAAAGCTGGACGCGTAGCGTCGAGCGTGCAGGTGTGGGGTTAAGCCCAGCGGCTTAGGGGGGTGTGGCGTGGCGCTGACGTGGTTGTTCCCGGTGGCCTCTTACCGGGAGCGTTCCGGCTGCGCTTCGACTCACGCCCCTGATTGAGCGTAGGCAAGCGGTGACCTAGCGTGAATGTTCACGCTAAATTATCGGGTCGCCGCCTGCGCATTTTTATGTGGCGAATAGTAGTAATAGTAATATTATTATTACTATTACCTGACCAAAGAGCTGGAGGCCACCAAAACCCAAAACGCCGGTTTGCTGGTCATGTTGAAGCCTTCCTTCGCCACTCAAGGTGCGTCTCAGAAAAACGAAAAATAAGTCACGATAAGCCGGTTGTCGTGTTGTACGGCAATCGGATCAACCTGGGCGTTTAATTTCCCCTCTCCAAGGAGATAAACCAGTAAGCCTATTAAAACGCCGTAGAACAGCCCTACGCAGCGCCTGGCCGCCAATTTAACGGCCACCCTACCCCCCTTTCTGCAAGCTGCGCCGAAGGCGCGGGTGGGGGGAGCCGCGAAAGCGGGGGGAGGGCTTGCCCTCCCCCAAGGGGGGCGACGGCGCGACCGAAGCGAAGCGTAGGGAGGATGGGGGGACGGCACGTCCCCGCGCCGTGGTGATGCGCTGAGATTGTTGGCAATTGGAACGCGGCCTGTGCGAGCCCGCCAGGGCTTCATTATTGAGCGGGCTTTGCCCGCGATAGGCCGGCGCTTGCGCCGGGGCGGAGGGCGAAGCCCGGAGGGTAGGCGGGTTTTGGTTGCCATGCGCGCGTTGTTGGCGTTTCTGGAACTCGCGTCGATACTGGCGTCCAGACGATATAGCATCCGCGTTCTCCGGAATGGCTCATCCGCGATATCCGGTTGCCGTGGAGAGGATGCTGAAGGCGTACATCCCACAACAATACCAGTGGTAGTGATGGTGGAGACAGGGAGGATCGAACTCCCGACCTTCTGATTGCGAACCAGACGCTCTCCCAGCTGAGCTATGCCCCCCATCGCAGGCACAGTTTACCGTACACGCTTCTGTCAGCGAAACACTGCAACGCTCTGCGCATGCACCTGGTTGTCCATGTCGGTCGCATCGTGCAAGCGGAGCGGCGCATGCCCCGATTAGAAAGAGATTAAAGACAGATTAGAGGGGATGAACGCATATAGGAAAACTCAGTTGCGACAAGGAGTTGCGCCATTTTTGCTTGTGGATCGTTCCGACGCTATCCCCCCTTTCCTCGGGTGTTATCCCCCTTCGCCTTCCGGCTCTATCCCCCCGGCTTCGTGTTCTATCCCCCCGTCTGTTCGGATTCAATCCCCCCGCGCTACCACCTTGCTGTTTTTCCTCGCAGGTGTTTTTGCTGGGATGCCGTAGGGTCGCGATTTACGCACACCAGACCGTCACCGCCGATCTCCCAAGCGAAGTGTTGTCCGGCCTGACTACTGACGTTCTTCAGCGCGCATAGGGCCGGAATGAGGCTATCATCTCGCCATCCAAGCATGGCCTTGTGCCGCTCCGCGTCGGTCTTCGCGCGCTCTCCAGATTCGCTGCCGCAGAGACGATGCAGCGTTTCGACTTTGTAGGGGATGGGCGCGGCGTGTGTCGAGTAGAAGCCGTGAAGCCATTGCGCCAGCGGGTGACCGATGAGGGCATGCCGGATACCCCAATTGACTCGTGTGTAGCTGTCACGATTGAAGAGCGCCTTCATACGCGGGTTCAGGATCACCACGTAGCGGCTACTCGTGTTGTCGCGGAAATACTCGTCGATCAGCGAACCGCCGTAGGTGTAGGGGCCTTGTGTGACTTCAACGGCGGTGGCCGTCAGCCTGGCGAGTACCTTCCGCAGCCATTCACGGTCGCTCTTTCCAATGTTGTTGCCGCGCGGACCACCTCGGCCAATCAGGCGGAGAAACCCTTTCTCAGTGAACTCGATCCGGTTGCCCAGTTTGACCGTACGCGCCTGATGCAACGCGCCCTCCCATACATCGAGGTCGGATTGGTCGAGCCGTGGGCCGGTGTAGATGATGGAAACGCCTTTGAGACAGGCGATGGGTTCGCGCTCTATGAAGCGGCGTTTGCCGCGCTTGATCGCGCCGAACAGTGCCGAACGAAGCACGCCATTGGGCACGCCCCGTACTGGTTCCGGCCAAAGCGGCAACTGCGGATCGGCCAAGGCGCGCTCGATGCTTCGCTGACGAACACCCTCGATCAGGTCTGTGGACGCAAAAGCTTGGCGCGGCCAAGCCGCGCTCGTTGCTGCGGCATCCATTGCTCACGCCCCAGTTGATGCAGGGACGTTTGCGCTTGCATGTTGTCGCTGTCGCGCAACTTGCTCGGCTTTTGTAGGCCGTCCACGCTTCGATTTGGCGTCGTGATTGGGCGAAGGACCGATGTGATGGGCCGGATCGCCATGGATGTGCTGCGCAATCCAGCGCTCAACGTCTTCGATGCGCCAAAGGAGCCGCTTGGTTCCGGGAAGCCTACAAATCGGCGGTAGGGAAGCGGGATTGCGAGTAGCGTCGCTGCGAATGCTGGCGACAGATTTGTGAATGTACGATGCTAGTTCATCGACAGTGAGCAACGGCCTCATGGGCGACACCTCTCCAAACCGGTTTAACGGGACGGAGTCGAGTCGATCTGTAGATATCGTTCGTACGTTGACTTACTGCTTAAGCATCGCATGCCCAAGCTGCCAAGGTCGGTAGCCGGAGTGTCAGATGCCTTCTTATTAGGCACGCTTTTTTCCACGTGCTGGTTCGCACGATACTGGCAAATCGTGGCAATGTCCAACGCATAGCAGCAGAACAAAGCGAGCGCATTGCCACAAACTTGCCACATGCACATTGCAAAAATCTGCACTCAAAAGCAAAATAACGCTTCACACCGCAAGGTGTAAAGCATTGTCATAATTGGATTTCTGGTGGAGAGGAGGAGGATCGAACTCCCGACCTCCGCATTGCGAACGCGGCGCTCTCCCAGCTGAGCTACCCCCCCAACGCCGGAAAGTATAGCCTCAGCCGCGTGACACGAAAAGCGCGCCGAGGCGCTGCAGCAGATTGGGGCTCAGGCGGGCGGCCAGCCAGCCGATCAGCATGCCGCTGCTGTTGGCCAGCGCGTCGAGCGCATCGGTCTGGCGGTTGGGGGTGAGGCCCTGCAAGCCTTCGATGACGATGCCGAATAGCACCACCGCAAGGGCGAGCCGCCAGCGCCGTTGCACGATGAGTTGCGCCCACCAGTACATCAACACCGCATAGCCGGTTAAATGAACGATCTTGTCGGTGTGGGCGGCGCCTTCGCTGAATGGCGGCGGCATCAGCGAGACAAGCAGGGTGATGAACACCCCGAGCCAGGCGCACGCCCACCACAAGCGATGAATGATCATGCCGGCCGGCCGGCGCGCTGCGCCCAGCGCAGCATGAAGATGCCGGCGACGATCATCGGCAGCGACAGCCATTGGCCCATGCTCAAACCGAGTCCCAGCAGGCCGAGAAAGCTGTCGGGTTCACGGGCGAATTCGGCGAGGAAGCGAAACGCCCCGTAGCCGATGAGAAACACGCCGGAGACGGCGCCGACCGGGCGCGGCTTGCTGGAATACAGCCACAGGATGGCAAACAGCAACAGGCCTTCACCGGCAAATTGATATAGCTGCGAAGGATGGCGCGCGATGCCGTCGGCCGCCTGCGGAAACACCATGCCCCACGGCAGGTCGGTGGCGCGCCCCCACAGTTCGCCGTTGATGAAGTTGCCGAGTCGCCCGGCTGCCAAACCCAGCGGCACCAGCGGCGCGATGAAATCGGCGACGGCGAGCCAGCGCAGTTTGTGGCGCTGGGCGAACAGCGCCATGGCGATGATCACACCCAAAAATCCGCCGTGAAAGCTCATGCCGCCTTCCCACACCTTGAGGATGTTGAGCGGATGTTCCAGATACTCCAGCGGCTTGTAGAACAGCACATAGCCCAACCGCCCGCCGAGAATGACGCCAAGCACGCCATAGAACAGCACGTCGTCGAGCATTTTCGTGTCCCATCCCAGCCACGGACGATGTTTGATGCACCAGCGCCCGAGCAGGATGACCTGGGCAAACGCCAGCAAGTACATCAGGCCGTACCAGTGGATCGCGACAGGGCCGAGCTGCAGGGCGACGGGGTCGAATTGGGGATGAACGAGCATGAGGTGTCCGGGTGAGGGCTGCACGGGTAAAATGTGCGGCTGATTATAGATTGCCTGAGAGACCATCATGCCTGACTACCGTTCCTGGACGACTACCCGCGGCCGCAACATGGCTGGAGCCCGTGCGCTGTGGCGCGCCACCGGCATGAAGGACGGCGATTTCAACAAGCCGATCATCGCGATTGCCAACTCGTTCACCCAGTTCGTGCCCGGGCACGTGCACCTGAAGGACATGGGGCAACTGGTGGCGCGCGAGATCGAGGCGGCTGGCGGCGTGGCCAAAGAGTTCAACACCATCGCGGTCGACGACGGCATCGCAATGGGTCACGGCGGCATGCTCTATTCGCTGCCGTCGCGCGACCTGATCGCCGACAGCGTCGAATACATGGTCAACGCGCATTGCGCCGATGCGCTGGTGTGCATCTCCAACTGCGACAAGATCACGCCGGGGATGCTGAACGCCGCGCTGCGCCTCAACATTCCGACCGTGTTCGTCTCCGGCGGACCGATGGAGGCGGGCAAGGTGGTGTGGGAATCCAAGGTCATCAAGCTCGACCTGGTCGACGCCATGGTGTCGGCGGCGGATGACAAATTCAGCGACGAGAAGGTCGACCAGCTGGAGCGCTCGGCCTGCCCCACCTGCGGTTCGTGCTCGGGCATGTTCACCGCCAACTCGATGAACTGCCTGACCGAGGCATTGGGATTGAGTTTGCCCGGCAACGGCTCGATGCTCGCCACCCACGCCGACCGCAGAAACCTGTTTCTCGCCGCCGGCCGCCTGATCGTCAGAAACGCGCGCCGCTATTACGAAGAGAATGACCACTCCGTGCTGCCGCGCGCGATTGCCAGTTTCGACGCCTTCGAGAACGCGATCGCGCTCGACATCGCGATGGGCGGTTCGACCAACACCGTGCTGCATCTGCTGGCCGCCGCACACGAGGCGGGCGTCGACTTCACCATGAAGGACATCGACCGCATGAGCCGTCGCGTGCCGCATCTGTCGAAAGTCGCGCCATCGATCCAGACCTATCACATGGAAGACGTGCATCGCGCTGGCGGCGTGATGCGCATTCTCGGCGAACTCGAGCGCGGCGGACTGGTGCATCGCGACCTGCCGACGGTGCTGATGAAATCGCTGGGCGAGCAGATCGACACCTACGACATCCGCCGCACGACCAATCCGGACGTCAGGGAATACTACCGCGCTGCCCCCGGCGGCGTGCCGACGCAGACGGCGTTTTCGCAGAACAAGCGCTTTGCCAAGCTCGACGACGACCGCGTCAACGGCTGTATCCACGACCTCGAACACGCCTATTCGAAAGACGGCGGTCTGGCGGTGCTGTACGGCAATCTGGCGCTCGACGGCTGCATCGTCAAAACAGCCGGCGTCGATGAACACATCCTCAAATTTTCCGGTCCCGCCCGCGTGTTCGAATCTCAGGACGCCACGGTGGAAGCCATCCTCGCCGACAGGATCGTCGCTGGCGATGTGGTGGTGATCCGCTACGAAGGCCCGCGCGGCGGCCCCGGCATGCAGGAAATGCTCTACCCCACCAGCTACCTGAAATCGAAAGGCCTCGGCAAGGTCTGCGCGCTGGTCACCGACGGCCGCTTCTCCGGCGGCACCTCGGGCCTTTCCATCGGCCACGCCAGCCCGGAAGCGGCCGAAGGCGGCACCATCGGCCTGGTCGAAGAAGGCGACATGATCGATATCGACATCCCGGCGCGCACGATCAACGTCCGCGTATCTGAAGCCGAACTGGAACGCCGCCGCGCTGCGATGGACGCCAAAGGCGCGCTGGCCTGGAAGCCGGTCAACCGGGTTCGTGCGGTATCGCCCGCGCTGCGCGCCTACGCCTCGATGGTGACCTCGGCCGCCTTTGGCGCGGTGCGCGACGTGTCGCTGGTGGAGCACCCGACTGAGGCGCAAAGCCACGCCGACCCGCTGGCGCGTTTCGCCATTGCCGGCCAGCTGGCTTTCCGCACCGGTGCCGGCGGCTTGACCTATGCCGACATCGACAACCACGGCGGCCGCGCGACGATCTGTCTGCAGGGCGCGCACGTGGTGAACTTCCGCCCGAAATCGCAACACGAGCCTGTGGTGTGGGTGTCCGACGCCGCCAAGTTCGCGCCGGGCAAGTCCATACGCGGCGGCGCGCCGGTGTGCTGGCCGTGGTTCGGCGCGCACGCCGACGACGCCACGTTCCCCGCGCACGGCTTCGCCCGCACCGTGCCGTGGGAGGTGACCGCAACGCGCAAGCGCAACGACGCCAAAACCGAAATCACGCTGCAACTGGTGGACAACGAACAAACCCGCGCGCAATGGCCGCATCCCACCCGGCTGACGCTGACCGTGGTGGTGGGCGACAAGCTGGAAATGCAACTGGCGACGACCAACACTGGCAATGCCCCCATCCAGATCGGCGAAGCGCTGCACACCTACCTGCACATCAGCGACATCGGCGCGGTGAAAGTCAGCGGCCTCGAAGGCGCGACCTTCCACGACAAGGTCGACCACTTCGCCACCAAAAAGCAAAGCGGCACCATCGGCTTTGATGGCGAAGTCGACCGCGTCTATGTGAACACGCCGGCCGACTGCGTGATCGAAGATGCAGGATTAAAACGCCGCATCCGCATCGCCAAAACCGGCTCGCTGTCCACCATCGTGTGGACGCCGTGGACGGAAAAAGCCGACAAAATGGGTGATATGGGCGCCGGCAAAACCGGCGCCGGATGGCGCGAGATGGTCTGCGTCGAGTCGGCCAACGCGATGGACAACGTCGTCACCGTGGCGCCGGGCGAGACCCACACGCTGGCGGTGACCTACAGCGTCGAACCGCTGTAATCCAGGGAGCCGAGATGCGCGTGATTCTGGTAGCCAACCCCAAAGGCGGCAGCGGCAAGACCACGCTGTCGACCAATCTGGCCGGCTATCTGGCCTCCACCGGCAAGCGGGTCGCCATCCTCGATCTCGACCGCCAGAAATCCGCGACCCACTGGCTGGCGATGCGCGACATGGCGCTGCCGGATATCGAGCTGATGCGCGAAGGGCAATCGGCAGACAGCGACTGGCTGGTGATCGACTCGCCCGCCGGGCTGCACGGCAAGAATCTGGTGCGGGCGCTGAAGCTGGCGCACAAGGTGGTGGTGCCGATCGCGCCGTCGCTGTTCGACATCCGCGCCAGCCAGGAATTTCTGGCTGCGCTGCATGAAGAAAAAGCCGTGCGCAAGGGACACGCCTTTGTCGGCGTGATCGGCATGCGGGTCGACCCGCGCACCCGCGCCGGGGTCACGCTGGAAGGTTTCATGGAGCAGCAGGAACTGCCGGTGCTGACCTGTCTGCGCAACACGCAGCATTACGTCAACGCGGCGTTCGAGGGCAAGAGCCTGTTCGACCTGCCGCACCATCTGGTCGAGCGCGAGCTCGAGCAATGGCAGGGACTGACCGACTGGCTCGACCGCTGACAGTCCGTCACAGGCCCGGATCAAGCACGTCAAATTGTCTGGCTGTCATGACAAACTGGCAGCGCCGGACGCACCTATCCTGACAGGCTGACAGGGTCAGGCTTTATCAACCCTTCCCGGAACAGGGTTCCAGGGCAACAGAACGCCATCCCATAACATGGCACGGTATTTGCACCCATTTCAGGTAGATCCGCGCATCTACCGGGCAGTCCATACCCGGCGTCGGCATTGAGCCAGGACATCAACCGACATTCACAGCCGGATCGTTTACAGGCCCCCCTGAAAGAACGAATGGATATTTTGCTCGCCTGGCTGCATGCGCCCTGGCCCTGGTATGTCGCGGGGCCGCTGATCGGATCGTTGGTGCCGTTGACGTTGTGGATCGGCAATCGCTCGTTCGGCATTTCCTCCAACCTGCGCCACCTGTGCGCCATCGCGCAGCCCGAGTCGATCCGCGTGGATTTCTTTCGCTACAACTGGCGTGAGCACCGCTGGGGTCTGGTGTTTTCCGCTGGCGTTGTGCTGGGCGGGTTTTTGGCCGGAATCGTGTTTGCCAATCCGCAGCCGGTCGCGCTTTCGGTGGCCGCACTCACCATGTTTTCCCATTGGAACGTGCCCATCGACGGCGGATTTCTGCCGCCTATTCTGTTCGACTTCAACTGGATAAGCGTTTTCGTCATGTTCAGCGGCGGTGTGCTGGTGGGATTCGGCACCCGCTACGCGAGCGGATGCACGTCCGGTCACGCCATCACCGGGCTCTCGACGCTGCAGCGCCAGTCCGTGCTTGCAGTGGTCGGGATTTTTACCGGCGGCCTGCTTTCAGCGCATTTCGTCACGCCGCACCTGTTCACCCTGCTCGACTGAATCGCCATGCGCTTGCTGCCTTACTTCCTGACAGGGCTGGCCTTTGGGTTCGTGATGATCAAATCCGAGGCGGCGTCCTGGTATCGCATCATGGAAATGTTCCATTTCCAGTCGGCCCACATGTTCGGCATTCTGGCGAGCGCCATTGCCACCGCCTCCATCGGGGTATTGCTGCTCAAACGTTACAGCCGTCTGCTCACGCTCGACGGCGAAGCGATCGTCATTCCCCAAAAAGCAGCGGGCCGCACCAATTATCTGGTGGGCGGTTTCATTTTTGGCCTCGGCTGGGGCGTCATCGGCTTGTGCCCCGGGCCCATCTTTTCCCTTGTCGGCATGGGGTCGATCGGTGCGCTGGCTGCGCTGGCGGGCGCATTGCACGGCACCTGGCTCTATGGCTGCGTCAGAAAATGGCTGCCACATTGACCGCCTCACGGATCGCATCGGGCCGTCCCGCCAGCCCGTGCCGCCCAGGTTTGTCTTCAGCGCCGGGTCAACGCCCGCTGCGCGCCGCACACGCCCTGCCTGTTGCAACGGAAAACCTTCGCTCATGAAAATTTCTCGCTGGTTACTGGCCGGGGCCGCCACGCTTGGACTGGGCAGTGCGCTTGCCATGTATTGGCAGGGCCGCGTCCCGCCTGAAATCGTCGCCGCACGCGCGCTCGGCGCAGAACTGGCTCAAAAAGGCCGCGAAGGCGTGCCGGCATGCATCAGTTGCCACGGCACACAGGGCGAGGGCAATGCGGCTGCCGGATTTCCCCGCCTGGCGGGCCTGGACGCGGGTTATCTCGCGCGGCAATTGCGTGACTACGGGCGCGAGGCCCCGCTCACCGGTGCGCATTTCGACAAAATTGCGCGCGACTATTCCAAAACTCCGCGGATCAATCTGCCTTACTCCACGCTCACCCCGGGGCTGCGTCACGACGCCATCATGAGCCCGATCGCCAAGGCATTGAAAGCCGATGAAGTCGATGCGCTGGCACAGTATTACGCCGCGCAGGCGTTTGTCGCCGTCCCGCTGGCGGGCGATCCGGAAACGCTGGAGCGCGGCGAGGACTTGGCGCTGCGCGGCAAGCCGGAATACGGCGTGCCGGGGTGTTTTGCCTGCCACGGCCAAAACGGGGTCGGGGTCGGAGCGGTGTTTCCGGCGCTCACGGGGCAGCCGCCGCAATACGTCATCGAGCAGCTGAACCGCTGGCAGGCAGGCAGTCGCGACAATGATGAAAATGGCTTGATGCGCTCGGTTGCGGAATGGATGACCGAAGGCGACAAACACGCGATCGCAGCCTATCTGGCCAATCAGTCCTATCGGTCAGACGCGCAATGAAGGGATGGCATGCGCTCATGCTGGTGGTGCTGGCGAGCCCAAGCGCTGCGCTCACGCCGCTTTCCGTGCCATTGCCGGGCAATCTGGTCGAGGTGCCGGTTGCCGCACCGGGCGAGGTGTTCATCCCGCCCGCGATCCTGGACATCCCGGAAGACAAGCATGGTGATCTGGTCAAGCTGGGACGCCGGATCTTCATCGACACCGCGAATCTTGCACGCCGATACGGCGGTAATCAGTTGTCCTGCACCCACTGCCATTTGTCTGAAGGCCGCAAGCCGAACGCCGCGCCGATGTGGGCGGCGTGGGGCCGCTACCCGCGCCCAGGCGACACGCCGGGCACCGTGCAAACCTTCGAGGCGCAGATACAGGACTGTTTCCACTTCAACCTGAACGGCCAGAGCCCGCCGCTCGATTCACCCGAAATGCAGGCGCTGGTGGCGTATTCGCAGTGGCTGGCGACCAACGCCCCCACCCGCGCCGAGCTTCCCGGACAAGGTTTTGGCGCAGGCGGTGCGCTGGCCGGTGCGCCCCGGGGCGTGGCCGCAGCCAGCGGATCGGCAAAGCGTGGACACGCGCTGTACCGCGCGCAGTGTCTGACCTGCCACGGCGCCAACGGGCAGGGCATCGCCAGGCAGACAGCCGGCTATCAGTTCCCGCCGCTGTGGGGGGCGAATTCTTACAGTGCAGGTTCCAAACTCGCGCGCCCCGCGGTGCTGGCGGCGTATCTGCAAGCCAACATGCCGCTCGGGCGCGGCGGCAGCCTGTCCGCGCAACACGCCGCCGATATTGCCGCTTACGTGCTGGCGCAACCGCGTCCGGCCGATCCGCGTATCGGTCTGCTGCAACGCATGCGAGACACGCGATGAAGTCTCTGGCGCTGCTGGCAGCAATGATGATTGCGTCCCCCGCGATCGCGCGCGACTGGCCGTACAACCAGCGCCCGAGTGCGGCCATGGCGCTGACCGACGCGCCCGGCACGCTGGAAGCCGAGACCTTGCGCCGCCCGGGCACACGCTTTGTGCCACCCGAACTCGACGAATTGCCGGGCAACGCATGGGGCGAGCTGGTGCGCGAAGGACGCCAAATTTTCGTCGACACCAAGCTGCGTGCGCCGCGTTATGCGGGCAATGGCCTCAATTGCGCAAGCTGTCATCTGGGTGAAGGCCGCAAGCCGGATGCCGCGCCGATGTGGGGCGCGTGGCCGATGTATCCAACGTATCGCGGCAAGAACGACGACGTCAACACGTTCCAGATGCGGATACAGGACTGCTTTCGCTTCTCGCTGAATGGCCTGATGCCGGCGTTGCAATCGCGCGAGATCCAGGCCATTTCTGCCTATTCGCAATGGCTGGCGCGCGGCGTTCCGTCCGGCACGCGCTTGCCGGGGCGCGGTTTTGTGCAGATCAAGCGCGACATCGAGCCGTCGCCCGACCGTGGCCGCGTGGTGTACGACATGAAATGCGCGGTTTGCCACGGCGCCGACGGCCAGGGCGTCAAGGCGGCAGACCAGGTGCGCTACCAGTTTCCCCCGGTGTGGGGTCCGCAGAGCTTCAACCGGGGGGCGGGCATCTACACCGTGCGCACGGCCGCCGCCTATATCAAGGGCAACATGCCGCTGGGCCGCGGCATGAGTCTGGCGGACCAGGAAGCCTACGATGTGGCGCTGTACATCCGTCTGAAGAAGCGCCCCATCGACCCCCGCAAGTCCTGGATTTCGGATTTTTCCCGCGGTTTCACCGGTCTTTGACGATGTCGAACCGAACCTCCCTGCTCGTCCTCCTGTTGCTGGCCCCCGGCCTCAATGGCAGCGCCGCGCCGGATGCGGTGGGTCGCGCCATCGATGTCCCGGTCTGGGATGAAGCCAGCGATACCCCGCTCGCCCGCCGGCTGATCGAGCCGCCCCGGATCGGCCTGCCGACCGAACAGACCGAAATGCTGGTGGCCGATCCGGCCGATCGCCAGTTCGTGCCGCCGCGCCTGGCCGAGCTGCCGGACAACGCCTGGGGCGATCAGGTGCGCGCCGGACGCAATATTTTTGTCGACACCCAGCGCTACGCGCGCCGTTATGTCAGCAATGGTCTCAACTGCAGCAATTGCCATTTGTCAGAAGGGCGGATGGCGGGCGCTGCGCCACTGTGGGCCGGCTATCCGTTGTATCCGCTGTACCGCGGCAAGAACCTGCGCGCCAACACCTTTCCCGAGCGCATCGGCGAATGCTTTCGCTACAGCATGGATGGCACGGCGCCGACCCTCGACTCACCCGAAATGCAGGCATTGCTCGCGTACGCGCAGTGGCTTTCGACCAACGTCCCGGCGCGCGCAATCATGGCGGGGCGCGGCTTCATCGGCGTCAGTGCGCCGCGCGAGGCCTCGCACGGGCGCGGCAAGGTCGTCTATCAAAGCCAGTGCGCGGTATGCCACGGCAAGAACGGCGCGGGCATCGCGCGCGCCGATGGCCATGGCTACCAGTTCCCGCCGCTGTGGGGCTGGGATGCCTACGCATCGGGCGCGGGCATGAACAAGCTGGGCGCGGCAGCCGGGTTCATCAAGGGCAACATGCCATTGGGCAAGCGCGGCAGCCTCAGCGACCAGGAAGCGCTGGACGTGGCGTTCTATCTCAAGATTCAAAGCCGGCCATGGGATCCCCGCATGGGCTGGTTCAGTATTTTCGTCGATGAGATTCCCGATGGCTGAGTCACGCCTTGCCACATTATTCCCGTTCCTGATCTGGTGGCGCGTGCTCGACCGCCCGACGCTGCGTGCCGATCTGGCCGCCGGGATCACCGCCGGGGTGCTGATCCTGCCGCAAGCGGTGGCGCTCGCCGCGCTCGCCGGGCTGCCGCCGGAATACGGCATTTACACGTCGATTTTCCCGGTCATCATCGCCGCCCTGTTCGGCTCGAGCTTCCACGTCATGTCGGGACCCAACACCGCGCTCGCGGTGTTGATCTTCATCGACCTGTCGGCATTCGCCAGCCGCGGCACCGAGCAATACATCATGTACGCGATGGGGCTCACCTTCATGGCGGGAGTGTTCCAGCTCGCCTTCGGCCTGGCGCGGCTGGGCGTGGTGTTCAACTACATTTCGCATTCGGTGATCGTCGGGCTGGCGGCCGGGGTGGGGGTGGTCATCATCATCCAGCAGCTCGGCAACTTCTTCGGCATCCTGATGAACCAGCGCGAGGAAATCCATGAAACCGTGCTGCAGGCCTGGTACAACCTCGACCACGCCAACTGGGCCGCGGCGTCGTGCGGCCTGGTGACGATTCTGTCCGGGGTGATCACGCGCAGCATCAACCGCAAACTGCCGCACCTCATCATCGCCATCGTCGCCGGCACCCTGTTCGCCTGGGTGCTCGACACCCTGTTCGGTCCGGCAAGCCTGCGCATCGACAAGCTGGGCGCGCTGACCCTGTCGGCGCTGCCCTTTGTACCCGTCGACTTCAGCGCGGACAGCCGGCTTATTTACTACGACCTGCTGTTGTCCGCCGTGCTGATCGGCTTTCTCGGCCTGATGCAGTCGGCGGTGATTGCGCGCTCGATGCAGGCCAAAACGGGGCAGGTGCTCGACATGAACCGGGAAATTGTCGGCCAGGGCCTGTCCAATGTCGTCGGCAGCTATATGTCGTGTTTTGTCAGTTGCGGCTCGTTCAATCGCAGCGCAGCCAACTTCGATGCCGGCGCCAGAACGCCGCTGTCCAGCCTGGTGTCGGCCGTCGCGCTGGCGGTGCTGGTCGTGTTCGCGTCCGGTCTGATCGCGCTGATGCCGATTGCGGTGATGGCCGGCTTGTTGATGCTGGTTGGCTGGGGACTGGTCGATCGCAAGGAAATCCGCTTGCTGATCAACGTGCGCGCTGAATTCATGATCTTTATCGCGTGCTTCGCCGCCGCCGTCATTCTGGGTCTGGATTACGGCGTGGTGGTAGGCGTCATCCTGTCGATCGGCGTCTATCTCGCCAATGTTTCGCGCCCGGTGCTGCGGCGCCTGGACGAGCACACCGCGCGCACTTGCCTGCCGCCCGAACTGGGCGACGAGGTCACCGCATTGCGCGTCACCGGCAACCTGTTTTTCGGTTCGGTGCAATCGATCGACGCCCAGTTTCGTGCGCTGGCGAACAGCGAAGGCCGCGCGCGCAGCCTGTTCCTCTCGCTGCAGCACGTGGGCCACCTCGATACCGCCGGCGCGCAGACCCTGGCCAAGGAAGCGACGCGACGCCATCAGGCGGGCGGCCAGCTTTATCTCGGCTTGCGCGACCACGGTTTCGACGATCTGCTGACCAAATCCGGCCTGATTGACCTCATCGGCGCGCAATGCATCTACTACCGCCTGGCCACCGGCGAAGCCGTGCCGCGCGACATCTTGCTCAAGGACCCGACGTATGACCCGACTCATTAAAGTTTTCGCGATGCTGTGTGCGCTGCTGGCTGGATGGGGCGCCGTGGCCTCCCATGCCGCCACGCCACGCTACAAGCTGATGCTGCAGATCACCGAAGACTCGACCGACAAGTTGAAGCTGGCGCTGAACCATGCGCGAAACGTGCAGGACACCCTCGGGCGCGACAACGTCGCCATCCAGATCGTCGCCTGGGGCCCGGGAGTCAGAACCTTGCGCTATTACACCCCGCTGGCAGACGAGCTGAAGGAGATGAATCACCGTGGCGTGCGCTTCGTCATCTGCGAAAAAAGCCTCTATGCCGCCAAGCTCAGGCGCACCGACCTGATCAGCACCTTCAACCTCGCCAGCGTGCCGTCCGGACTGGCCGAAATCACGGTGCGCCAGGCTGAAGGCTGGGTCTACGCCGCGCCCTGACATCGCCCTGACATGTTGGTTCGTCCACTCCTTTTCCTGCTCACGCTGGCCGCCCCGCTGGCCCAGGCCGCGCCCGCCGAGGCCAGGAAAGCGGCGTCGGGCAGCGTCACGTTCATACATCTGGGCGACCTGCACGGCCACCTGATTCCGCGTCCCGACATGCGCGCCGGTTCGCCGACCCACGGTGAACAGGTCGGCGGGCTGGCCTATGTGGCGAGCCAGATCAAGGAAATCCGCCGTCGCCACCCGGGCGCGCTACTGGTCAATACCGGCGACACCATCCAGGGCTCGGCAGAAGCGCTGTATAGCGAAGGCCAGGCGATGGTTGAACTGCTGACGCCGCTGAAAATCGATGCCTTCGTCGCGGGCAACTGGGACTTTGTTTACGGCACCCGGCGCTTTATCGAGCTGTTCGCAGGCAAGCGGCCTCAAGCCCCCTGGGGCGCGCTCGCCGCCAACCTGTACTACGCAACGCAGTATGACTTTCCCGCCACGCCCTACGCGCGCCAGGCCGGCCATCGTGTCCTGCCGCCGTACCGCATTTTTCAGGCGGGCGCACTCAAGGTTGGCATGATCGGACTCACCGCCGACCGCGCACCGCAGGCCGTGAGTACGCACGTGATCGACGGCTTTACCCTGACGCCGGGCAGCGAAGAACTGGCGTACCTGGTGCCGCGCCTGCGCAAACAGGTGGATGTGCTGGTGCTGGCCTCGGAGCGCGGATTGGCAGCCAACCGTGAAATGGCCGAAAGCGTCCCCGGCATCGACCTCGTGCTGTCGTCCGACATGCACGAGGAAACACATCGTATCGTGCGCACGCGTTCCGGCACGCTGCTGGTCGAGGAAGGCCAGGATGGCACCCTGGTCGGTGAAATCACGCTGCACGTGACCAACGGGCGCGTGACGGGCCACCGCCATACCGCGCACCGCATCACGACCCGCCGCCTGCAGGCCGACGCCGACATGCAGGCCCGAATTGCCCGCTTGCGCCACCGCTTCGTCACAGGCCCCGGCTTCCATCCTCACAGCAACCCGATCAACGGCGCGGTGTTGCGCACACCGATCGACAGCGTCGTCGGCCACACCGCGGTCGCGCTGCACCGCTCCAACTATGCCGACAGCAAGCTGCAGCCGGCCGTCATCGAGGGCAGCTCGCACAACTTTCTGGCCGATGCCTTTAAAAGCGTGTGCCGTTCGGACGTCGGCGTCATTCGCGGTTTCCGCTACGGCACCCATGTTGCGCCGGGGCCCGTCAAACTCGAAGACCTCTACCACTTCATGCCGGTGGGCCCGCAGGTAGCGTGCGGCGTGGTGCGCGGCGAGGACATCCGCTGGCAGATCGAAAACTCCGCGCGCGGCGCGCTGACGCACTACATCGACGACTGGACCGGCGGCTGGCTGTTTGGCTGGTCGGGCGTCAGCTTCGACCTCGACCCGTTTCAGGAATACGGCTTCATGGCGAGCAACATCCGCGTCAACGGCGAACCGCTCGATCCGGCGCGCGAATACCGCATCGGCGGTTACTGGTATGTCGACAATGCCAACTGGATCAACCGCATGGCGGCAGAAAAAATCCGCGTCCTGCGCGCGCCCAACGGCGGCATTCTTGACGCGACCGATGTTGTCACGCAGTTTTTTTCAACCTTGCCGGGACGCCGTTTCACCCCACTGCCCGACCGGGTGAAGTTGTTGCAGCGGCTGCCAAAACGCAGTGGCCCGAACCCCGAAATCCAGCCCCTTGCCGGGGCGCCCCGCTAACTCCATGAGCCCCGCACCATGATCGAACGCTATACCCACGCACTGATGCG
This sequence comes from Hydrogenophilales bacterium 12-61-10, assembly GCA_002279795.1. Lineage (GTDB taxonomy): Bacteria > Pseudomonadota > Gammaproteobacteria > Burkholderiales > Thiobacillaceae > Thiobacillus. The sequence continues at coordinate 18,489 of NCCT01000008.1, read as the reverse complement.
CTACCGCTGGCTGGTGATTATCGGCCTGCTCCTGATCGCCGTTCTGGGCGCTGCAGGCGTCAAGCGGCTGTCGATGACGACTGATTTCCGCGTGTTTTTCAGCGGCGCAAATCCGCAGCTGGCGGCGTTCGACAAGATGCAGAACACCTACACCAAAAACGATAACGTGCTGATCGTCATCGCGCCCAAAGACAAGCAAGTGTTCACCGCACCCACGCTCGCGGCGGTAGAGGACCTGACCCGGCGCGCCTGGAAAATCCCGCACTCGATCCGGGTCGATTCGCTCACCAACTTCCAGCACACGCACGCCGAGGGCGACGATCTCATCGTGCAGGATCTGGTGGAGGATGCGCTGCGCAAAACGCCGGACGCGCTCGCGGCGGCGCGCGCGATTGCAGTCACCGAACCCCTGCTGGTCAAGCGCTTGATTTCGCCTTCGGGCGACGTCACGGCGATCAACGTCACCATTCATGTGCCCGATGCCGAACTCAAGCATGGCACCCAGGATGCCGTGAAGGCCGTGCGCGACATGATCGATCAGGCGCGGGTGCAGTACCCGGCGCTGGACTTCCATCTCACCGGCAACGTGATGATGAACAACGCCTTTCCCGAGGCATCGAAAAACGACATCAAGACGCTGATTCCGGTTGTGCTCGGCGTGATCTTGCTGGCGCTGGGCTTCCTGCTGCGTGACCTGACCGGGGTAGCGGGCACCTTTCTGATCATCGTCATGTCGATCATGGCGACGATGGGGCTGATGGGCTGGATCGGCATTGAGCTGACGCCGCCCGCCTCGTCCGCGCCGATCATCATCCTGACGCTGGCGATCGCCGACTCGGTGCACATCCTGGCGAGCTACTACTACTTCATGCGCAAGGGGCAGGACAAGGTGTCGGCCATGACCGCCTCGCTGCGCGCCAACGCGCGCCCGATTGCCATCACCGCGATCGCCACCTCGATCGGTCTGCTCGGCCTGAATTTCAGCGACTCGCCGCCCTTCAACCAGCTCGGCAACCTGGTCGCGGTCGGGGTGACGCTGGCGTGGATTTTCTCGATGACCTTCCTGCCTGCGTTCATGCTGGCGCTGCCGACCCGCATCCGTCCCGCGGCGGCAGGCGAGACCGAAATGGCGATGGATCGCTTCGCCGAGTTCGTGCTGCGCAACCGCCGCCCGCTGTTCTGGGTCAACATTGCCGTGTTGGTCGCCTTCGCCGGCCTCATCACCAAAAATGAAATCAACGACCAGTTCGTCGAGTATTTCGACCCCTCGACCGAGTTTCGTGCCGACACCGATTTCATGACGCAGCATCTGACCGGCATTTATTCGATCGATTTTTCGCTCGATGCCGGGCGCGACGAAGGCGTGTCCGATCCGCTATTCCTGGGCCGTGCCGAAGCCTTTGCGCAATGGTTGCGCGCGCAGCCCGAAGTAGTACACGTGTCGAGCTTTACCGACATCATGAAGCGCCTGAACAAGAACCTGCACGAAGACCGGCCCGACGAATACCGCCTGCCGGATTCGCGCGAGCTGGCCGCGCAGTATCTGCTGCTGTACGAAATGTCGCTGCCGTTCGGACTCGATCTCAACAACCAGCTCAACGTGGCGCGCTCGTCGACCAAGCTCAGTGCGACCGTGCGCAATCTCAGCAGCAATGAAATGATCGCATTCGAGCAACGCGCACAGGGCTGGGTCAAACAGAACGCCCCACAGGTGACGGCCACGACCGCGAGTCCGGCGCTGATGTTTGCCTATCTCGGTCACCGCAACCTGAAGTCGATGATGTTCGGCAACGCGGCCTCGCTGATTCTGGTCGCGCTCACCATCATCATCGCCTTCCGCTCGATCCGCTATGGCCTCATCAGCATGATTCCCAACCTGGTGCCGATCATTCTGGCATTCGGCGTGTGGGGACTGGTGAGCGGCCAGGTCGGGCTGGGGCTGACGGTGGTGGGCAGTCTCACGCTCGGCATCGTGGTCGATGACACCATCCATTTCATGAGCAAATTCATCCAGGCGCGACGCGACGGCAAGCCGCCGGAAGAAGCGGTGCGCTATGTGTTTGCCACCGCAGGCACCTCGATGTGGGTGCTCTCGGCCGTGCTGGTGGCGGGCTTTCTGGTGCTGTCGTTTTCGACCTTCCGCGTCAACGCCGACCTTGGCTTGCTGACCGCCATCACCTTCACCCTGGCGCTCGCCGCCGACTTTCTGTTTCTTGGCCCCCTGCTGCTTAAACTTGAGAAAAAACATCATGCATAAATTCCACTCCCTGCTCGCACTTGCCGCCCTGCTGGTGTGTCATCCGGCTTATGCCGGCCCGGCCGAGGACAAAGGCCTGGCCATCGCCAAAGAAGCCAGTAGCCGTGACAGCGGATGGCGCGATAGCAGTGCCGATCTCGCCATGCTGCTGAAGAACAAGCAGGGCGAGCAAAGCCGCCGCGACATGCGCGCCAAAACCCTGGAGATGCCGACCGACGGCGACAAGAGCCTGATGATTTTCGATACGCCGGCCGACGTCAAAGGCACGGCGCTGCTGTCGTTCTCGCACAAGACGGCAGACGACGAACAGTGGCTCTATCTGCCCGCGCTGAAGCGGGTCAAGCGCATCGCCTCGGACAACAAGGCCGGCCCTTTCATGGGCAGCGAGTTCGCCTACGAGGACATCACCTCGCAGGAAGTCGAGAAATACACCTACAAATGGCTGCGCGACGAAAAGCTGGGCGGCCAGGACGTATTCGTGTTCGAGCGGTTTCCGGTCGATGCCAGCTCCGGCTACACCCGCCAGGTGGTGTGGATGGACAAGTCCGCCTACCGCATCCAGAAAATCGACTATTACGACCGCAAGCAGGCGCTGCTGAAAACCCTGACGTTCAAGGACTACAAGGCCTACGGCAAGTTCTGGCGCGCGTCCGACATGGCGATGACCAACCACCAGACCGGCAAAAGCACCCAGCTGGTGTGGAAGGCCTACACATTTGGCGCCGGCCTGTCGGCGCGCGACTTTGACCAGAACGCGCTCGCCCGCGCGCGTTGAGGTTTCCTGCATCCCGGCAACCTGCCGGGAATTGAATGAGCTCACTCGCCATGCGACTCCCCTTCCTTGTCGCCGCAGCCCTGCTCGGCAACGCGACCGCTGTCCACGCTGCAGGCTGGTCCGGCCGAATCGGACTTGAGCACCAGCATTTCTGGAACGACCCGGAATATGCCGGGCAATATTCCGACTACGGCTCGGCTTTCATCGAGCCCAAATACAACGCAGAGTGGGACAACGGCAAACAGCAGTTCAATTTCAGCGGCTTTGCCCGCCTGGACCCGCGCGACGAGAATCGCCAGCACGCCGATATCCGCGAGCTCGAATACCTGTTGATCGGTGACCGTTACGAGCTGCGCGCGGGGATCCGCAAAGTGTTCTGGGGCGTCACCGAGGCGCAGCACCTGGTGGATGTCATCAACCAGTCGGACCTGGTTGAAAATCCGGACGGCGAGACCAAGCTCGGCCAGCCGATGCTGAATCTGGCCTTGATCCATGACAGCGGCACGCTGGATCTTTTTTTGATGCCGTCTTTCCGCGAGCGCACCTTCCCCGGCACCGACGGCCGGCCACGCACCCGCTTTGTCGTCGACGAAGATCGAGTCAGCTACGAAGCCGACAAAAAAAACCGGCATGTCGATGCGGCCGTGCGCTGGAGCATGAGCGCAAACGGGTTCGATGTCGGCCTGTCCTATTTTTATGGCACCGGGCGCACTCCGCGTTTGCTGCCGCGTCTGATTGCGCCCGGCGAAATGGTGCTGGCGCCGCGTTATGACCTGCTCCACCAGTTCGGCGTCGACGCCACCTATGTCGATGGCCCGGTGCTGTGGAAGCTGGAAGCGGTCGCTCGCGAGGAACTCGGCACACGCTATTACGCTTCCAGCGCGGGCTTTGAGTACACCGTGTCCGGCGTCTTCGACAGCGTCGCCGACATCGGCCTGTTGTCCGAGTATCTATATGACAGCCGGGGACAGGTGGCGACCCGAACCGATATTGCGCCGTCCGAATTCACGGCCCCGCCCTCGCATCTCCAGAACGACCTGCTGATCGGCATGCGACTCGGTTTTAATGATGTGCAGAGCTCGCAGATACTCATCGGCGTCATCCCCGACCTCGACGGACGGGGTCTGACGTACAGCATCGAAGCTGAACGACGCTTGGGCGATACCTGGAAAGTGAATCTTGAGTGGCGCGGCTACGCGGGCAGCATCCCGGCCAATGATGTGCTGTACGCGACGCGCAACGATGACTACTTGAAGCTGTGGCTATCCTGGTATTTCTGAGCTGAAGCGGCGTTGCGCCGCTTCAGCCTGCAGCCCGATTCAGTGCGTGGAAGGCTTCATCAGGTTGACCACCTGCGGCTTGGTCACGCCCTTGGTCGACGAGCACGAACCGTCGACCGACACGCCGAGCTGCTGTTCGGCTTCGTGCAGCAGGTTGATCACGTCCACATAGAACTTGTCGTCCGCCATCATGCGCGCGGTACGGCCGCCTTCGTTGGCGGCCAGCGCATCGGCGCCGTTGTTGATCAGCCATTCCACCACCGCCGCGTCGCCGCCGCCGGCAGCCAGCATCAAGGGCGTAATGCCGAAGAAAATACGCTCGTCGAGCGATGCGCCAGCGCCATGCAGCACCTCGATCACCTCGACATAGCCACGCTCGGTGTCGCCGTTGTAGGCCGCTTTCGCCAGCGCGGTCCAGCCTTGCGGCGACTTGGCGTGGACGTCCGCACCGGCTGCGATCAGCAGCTGCACCGCCGCCACATGCCCCGCGTGCGCGGCTTGCATCAGCGCGGTTTCGCCTGCCTCGTTCGCGGCAGCATGATCGGCGCCCGCATCCAGCAAGGTTTTGAGTTGAGCGGTATCGCCCGATTGAGCGGCGGCAAATAATTCATGGGACATGGATGGCTCCTGCACGATTGCGAATGGACGGGAGCGTACAATAGTTGACTAAATCAATCAACTATTGCGCGCCGCAGTCACCCCCCCATGAAAAACCGCCTTGCCACCGAACCCAGCGCTTATCTGCTGCAGCACGCCGACAACCCGGTCGACTGGTATCCGTGGGGCCCCGAAGCACTGGAAAAAGCGCGCCGCGAGAACAAGCCGATTTTGTTGTCCATCGGTTATTCGGCCTGCCACTGGTGCCACGTCATGGCGCATGACTGCTTCGAGGACGCCGAAGTGGCAGCGGTGATGAACCGGCTGTTCGTCAACGTAAAAGTCGACCGCGAAGAGCGCCCCGACCTCGATCAAATCTATCAGACCGCGCATCAACTGCTGACCCAGCGCGGCGGCGGCTGGCCGCTGACGATGTTTCTCACCCCCGACCAGTCGCCGTTTTACGCCGGCACCTATTTCCCCAAAACACCGCGCTATCAGTTGCCCGGCTTCATGGAGCTGATGGAAAACATCGCCCGCGCCTGGCACGAGCGGCGCGGCGACGTGCTGGCGCAAACCGCTGCCGTGCGTGATGCACTGGCACGCCAGCAGCCTGCACCCGGTGCGCAACAGGCGCTGAACCAGGCGCCGTTTGCCGGTGCGGTGCGCGACCTGTCCGCCAACTTCGACCCCAAATGGGGCGGATTTTCCAAGGCGCCCAAATTTCCCCGTCCCGGCGAACTGCATTTCCTGCTGCGCGAATACGCCCGCAACGGCGAGGACGTGGTGCGCGACATGGCGCTGTTCAGTCTCGACAAGATGGCATCGGGCGGCGTGCGCGACCAGATCGGCGGCGGCTTTTGCCGTTACTCGGTCGATGAACAGTGGGCGATTCCGCACTTCGAAAAAATGCTCTATGACAACGGCCCGCTGCTGCACCTGTATGCCGATGCCTGGGCGCTGACTGGCGACCCGCTGTTCAAGGAAACGGCCGAGGACCTCGTCGCCTGGCTGCTGCGCGAAATGCGCGCGCCAGAAGGTGGCTTTTATTCCGCGCTCGACGCCGACAGCGAAGGCCATGAAGGCAAGTTCTACGTCTGGACGCCCGACGAAGTGCGCGCCGTGCTGAGCGACGAAGAATACGCCGTGGCCGCGCCGCTGTATGGGTTCGATGCGCCGCCGAATTTTGAAAACACCAGCTGGAATCCGATTCTTGCCCGGCCCCTGGACAGCCTCGCCACCCAACTGTGGCTGAACACCGATGTGGCCACGGAGCGCCTCCACAGCGCGCGCGCCAAGCTATTCGCCGCGCGCGAAACCCGGGTGCGCCCAGGGCTAGACGACAAGCAGCTCACCAGCTGGAACGCGCTGATGATCGGCGGCCTCGCCCACGCCGGACGGGTGATGGGACGCGCCGACTGGGTCGACGCCGCGCAGGCCGCCCTCGATTTTCTGCATCAAAAGCTGTGGCGTGATGGCCGCCTGCTGGCCAGCTTCCAGCGCGGCGAAGCGCGCCTCAACGGCTATCTCGACGACTACGCCTTCCTGCTCGATGCGCTGCTGGAAAGCCTGCAGGCGGGCTACCGTGAGGCCGATATGGCCTGGGCATGCGCGCTGGCCGACGCGCTGTTGATCCACTTTGAAGATGCGGAATCTGGCGGTTTTTTCTTTACCAGCCACGACCACGAGGCACTCATCATCCGCACCAAGCCGGCCTACGACCACGCCACGCCCTCCGGCAACGGCGTCGCCGCGTTCGCGCTGCAACGGCTGGGGCATTTGCTCGGCGAGACCCGCTATCTGGATGCCAGCACGCGCTGCCTGCGCCTGTTCCAGTCGCCGCTCACCCAGCAACCGATCGCCTATCCGACCCTGCTCGCCGTGCTCGACGAAGCGCTGGCGCCGCCGCGCATCCTCCTGCTGCGTGGCCCGGCGCCGGCACTGCGCGAATGGACGGCCACGCTGACGCCGCGACTCGGCCCGCGCGACGTGATGCTGACGCTGCCCAACGGCCTGGAATTGCCTGCTGCGCTGGCCAAACCCGAATCCGCGCAACCCGCCGCCTGGCTATGCAGCGGCACGGCCTGCCAGCCACCGATTACCGCGCTATCCGCCGTGCTGGCCTGAGGCGGGCGATGGCGCTGTATCAGGATTCGCTGATTGGAACTTGGCTCCGCGCCTGCTATCAAACAGGCAGTTCGTTCAACCAAGGAGCCGATCATGACTACGCATGCCGTCCACCACCCGCAAGCCGCGAACATGGTACTGCCGGGCATTCGCCAGGTGAGCTTTCAACACCCCCTGCAATGGCTGCGCGCCGGCATGCAGGACATGCTCAAAGCCTGGCCGCTCAGCCTGTTCTATGGCGTCGTGTTTGCCTTGCTGGGCTATGCCCTGGTGCTCGGCGCAGCAGACCGGCCGCATCTGGCGCTGGCGCTCACGTCCGGCTTTCTGTTCGTCGCACCGCTGCTGGCGACCGTTTTTTATTTCCTGAGCCACCGCCTGGAACATCGCCACAAGTTGCCCGCGCTGTGGGTGCCACTGTTGTCGTGGCGCGCCAACCCCGTTTCGCTCGGCCTGTTTGCCCTGATGCTGGTGTTCACGCTGTCGGCGTGGGAACGCCTTTCGGCCATTCTGGTCGGACTGTTCCTCAACAGCTCGGGCATCGGCAATCTGGCCGATCTGCTGACCCTGCAGACCCTGCAGCAACACGCTGATTTTGTGCTGGCCTACCTGGCATTCGGTGCCGTCCTGGCGCTGCTGATGTTCAGCCTGTCGGTGGTGTCGCTGCCGATGCTGATGCACCGCAAGGTCGACTTCGCGACCGCACTGGTCACCAGCTTCATGGCAACCCGGCTCAATTTCCTGCCGATGCTGCTGTGGGGCGTGCTGATCGCAGGCTTGATCGCGGTCGGCATGGCAAGCTATTTCATCGCCATGGTCGTGATCTTTCCCTGGCTGGGGCATGCCAGCTGGCACGCCTACCGTGACCTGATCGAAGCGACATAAACCGGTTATTTGCAGGTAGGCCTTAAATACCCCCTGCCCGGCTTGCACCGGATGGGGTTTTACTGAATAGTGTTGGAACGACGCCCAACCCGCGTCAACCTGATTTCCACGGAGACTGCACATGATGAAAACACTCGCAACAACCGCAGCAACGGCGGCCCTGCTAATGATGTCTGGCATGGCCTCGGCTACGGACGGCATGTCGCTGGCACAAAAAAACGCCTGCATGTCCTGCCACGGTGTCGACAAGAAGATCGTCGGCCCGGCGTTCAAGGATGTCGCCAAGAAATATGCAGGCGACAAGGGCGCGCAAGCCAAACTGGCCGCCAAAGTAAAAGCGGGCGGCAAAGGCGTGTGGGGCGAAATTCCGATGCCGCCGAACCCGCAGGTCAGCCCGGCTGACACGAGCACGATCGTTGCCTGGGTGTTATCGCTGAAGTAATCCGCACCCGACCTGTTTTGCACAAGGCCGACCTCGCGTCGGCCTTGTTGTTTTTGCGCGGCGGGGATCACCAAGGCAGGCACGACAGGCTGTGGTATAAATTCTGCGTTCACATTCGATTGCGGAAAAACCACGATGACACGTCACACTTTACGTTTAACGGCATTGGCCGTTGCCGCCCTGATTGCCGGATGCGGCGACAAGCCCCAGCAAAGTGGCGATCCCGTGGTGCTGATCGGTCAGGCGTCTCCGCTCACGGGTCCGCAGGCGCATCTGGGCAAAGACAATGAAAACGGTGCGCAGCTGGCGCTGGACGAAATCAATGCCGCAGGCTTCACCCTGGGCGGCAAAAAAGTCGTCCTCGAAATGAAAAGCGAGGACGACGCCGCCGACCCCAAAACCGCCACCACCGTGGCGCAAAAACTGGTGGATGAAGGCGTGGCGGGCATGATCGGCCACCTCAACTCGGGCGCCACCATCCCGGCCTCGCGGATTTATGCCGACGCCGGCATCCCGCAGATTTCGCCTTCGGCCACCGCCATCGCCTACACCGCATCGGGCTACAAAACCGCCTACCGCGTGATGACCAACGACGCACAGCAAGGCAGCGTGCTGGGCAACTTTGCAGTGACCCAGCTCGGTGCAAAGAAAATCGCCATCATCGACGACCGCACGGCCTACGGCCAGGGCCTGGCCGACGAGGTTGAAAAGGCGGCCAAGGCCGCCGGCGCCGACGTGGTGGCGCGCGAATACACTTCTGACCGCGCGACCGACTTCATGGCGATCCTCACCTCGATCAAGGGCAAGTCCCCGGATCTGATTTTCTTCGGCGGCATGGATCCTCAGGCGGCGCCGATGGCCAAGCAGATGAAGCAACTCGGCATGACGGCCCGGTTTCTTGGTGGCGACGGCGCGCAAACGCCCAAGTTCATCGAGCTGGCCGGTGCCGATGCCGAGGGCGCCATCGCCTCCAACCCCGGCCTGCCGCTCGACGTGATGCCCGGCGGCGCGGCGTTCAAGACCAAGTTCGAGGCCAAGTACGGCAAGATCCAGAACTACGCGCCCTACGCCTACGACGCCATGTATGTGCTGACGGGCGCGATGAAACGCGCCGACTCCAGCGACCCGGCCAAGTATCTGGCCGAACTGCCGAAGACCGACTATCAGGGCGTGACCGGGCGCGTGCGCTTTGATGCCAAGGGCGACATCACCGGCGGCGCGGTGACGCTGTATCAGGTGAAGGACGGCAAGTGGGTGACGCTGGAAACGGTTTCCAGCGCTCAGTAAGACAGCATCCCGGCTGCGCCGCCATCTGGCGCAGCCTCGTCCCACACCCCCTTGCGGCATAGCCCGCGCGCCTCGCAGTGCTTGCACACGCTGTCGACGCCGCCTGCGGGCAGCGCCGCGCCCGCGGCAATCGCTTCGAGCAGCGCCGGCAAGCGACGACAGATCGCATCTATATCGGTTTCACCATCGAGCTCGAGCGGAACAACGGGCGTTTCGTTAATCGGCAAATAGGCCGCTGCGGCCTCGGCAAGCCAGGCATAAAAAGGCAGCTGCACCGCTTCGGCAGGATTCTTCAGCCGGGTTTTCAGGCCTTGTGCAGCGCCGGTTTTGTAATCGATAACCGTCAACGCTTCACCCCCGTTTGCATCAATGCGCGTGTCGACGCGATCGATGCGGCCATGCAAGGAGATTTCGCCAAGACCTGGCACCACGCAGGGCATGTCGAATGCCGTTTCACCCGACTGATAGCGCCAGCCCTGCGCCACGCTCGCCAGCCAGGCGTCGAGGTAGGCGGGCTGTATTTTGTCCCAGCACTGCGCCCAGACTGTTGCGGTGTACGCCGGCAGCGCCGCAAATTCCGCTGCAGAAAGTTCACCCAGACGCGCCAGGGCGGCAACCCGTTCGGCGGGTGGCTGGCTGTCATGAAAGCGCTTGAGGATGCGATGCAGGGCGTTGCCGTAATCGCTTTTGTCGAGCGCATCGTCGGCTTCGTCGAGTTCACGGATGCCCAGCACGCTCTGGACAAAAAACCGGTAGGGGCAGTCGAGCAGGGTTTGATACGCGGTCGGCGAATAACGCAGCGGCAGTTGCGTGGCCAGAACGCGCGGCGCAGCCTGGACACAGGCAGTGGGCAACGGGCTGGCACGTGCGGGCGGCTCGGCGCAGGCCTGTTCAGACAGCGGTTGACCCCATGCAGCGAGGTGCATGGCCTGCAGGCGCAGCACCAGCGGCGAAGCCGGATTGGGCTCATCGCCATGCCAGGCCTGCCAGCTCAATAGCGCATCGCCCTGACTCAACAACTCGATCAGGTCGGTGGTCGCGGCGTCGGCATCGTCGGCTGCGGTGGGCAGCCCCAGCTGCGCGCGGGTGGACTGGCTGAACACACCCGGCGCCGGGTACACCGGGAGATGGCGCGCATCGGCACCGATGACCGCGACGGCCTCGAACACGCGTCCGCGCGCGGCGGGCAGCGAGGTCAGCACGACCGGGCTGCTCACGCTGGTATCGCTGAAGCTATCGGATTCGAGCGCCAGATTGAGCCAGCGCCGCCATTCGCCGAAGCTGTATTTTTCGTTGTCGTCGCCGAGGTCGTGGCGCAGGGTTTCCAGCACGTCCATGACCTTGGCGCCCGCCGCATCGGCGTGCAGGCAGGCATCGAGGCGGACCAAGCTTTCCTGCAGCCGGGCGAGCCAGATGGCCAGCGGCGCACGCGTCTGCGCGAAGCCTTGGCGGGCGCCGAACAAGGCCGCGAGCCAGTGCGGCAGGACACCGAACTCGCTGTTTGCCAGACGCAGGATATCAGCCATGCCTTGCGCCACCCCCTGCCGCCGCAGCGCCAGTTCGAGCTGCAACACCTGATCCTGCCGTATCGCAAGATCGCCCAGCACGAAGGGCGACTTCAAAAGGTCGAGCAATTCAATGTGCGGAAAATCGCTCGCGACGCATTCGAGCCAGCGATCGACGACGGCCGCAGCCGCCGTGGTCGACAGCGTCCAGCCGGTTTCGTCGGCTACCAGCACCTCCATGCGTTCGAGCAGCGCGCGCACGCGGCGCGCGGTCTCGCGATCCAGCGCGATCAGCGCCAGGTCGCGCTTTCCTGCCTGCAACTGCGCTGCCACCCAGGCCACGATTGCGCGCGCTTCGGCTTCGAGATGCGGCGCAGGATTGAGGCTTACGCGCGCCACGAGCGGACTGTCGGGATAAACGCTTGCCAAAGCCCGGGCCCGCGCCAACAGCGGCGGCTCGGTCCGTTGCCAGGCTTGATGCAGGCTATGCGGTACGGCGTTGACGGGATCGGCGGGCGTGAAGGCCGGTTCAAACAGCGCGACCGGGGCGTGCCCGGCGCAGCGCGCGAGAAACTGCTGTTCGACTGCGGTCAGCGGTCCCAGCGCATAGCCATACACCGGGTGTGGGGCAGCGGCGAGTTGCGCCAGCAGACCGTCGAGCGCCGCCGCATAACGCGCTTGCGGATCCTGGCCGCTGGTATTGAGCGCCTGCCACACCGCTTCGATCAGCGCCGTTTCGCGATCGAGTGCGTGGGCATGCACGGCGCGAATCTGCGCGCCGATGTCGCCGCCGAGCCGCGCTGCAGACAGCGCGTCGACCAGCACGAGCAGCTCGTTCGCCAGCGTCCACTTGTCGATTTTTCCCAGCCAGTCGACCCGCCGCAGCACGGCATGCAGGCGAGCCAGCCGCCGCACCTGTGGTTCGCCGTGGCCGTCCGACAGCGGCTCGGCCCAGGTCTTGAGCGGAACGATATGCGGCGGAATCAGCGCCGGCAAACCCGCTGCCTGCGCCAGCGCCCGGGCAAAATCCAGCCCCGCACGGCGGTTGGGAACCAGCACCGTCAGCCCGGACAAATCGGGCAGCAGGTCAGCATGTTGATCGAGCAGATAGCGGGCAACGGCCGCAGGAAGCGAGGTACCGTGCAAGGCATGCGACCCGACACGGGCGTCGGCACAGCGTGGGTCGGTGCCCCCGGAGGGACTGCAGGGAATCGTGACGATTCCCATCGTATTCAACGTTCCAGATATTGCAGTTTGTCTTTCACCCCGGCCCAGTCGTCGGCGTCAGGCAGCGGATCCTTGCGTTCGATGATGACTTTCCATTGCTTGGCGAGTTCGGCATTGAGCGCGGTATAGGCACGCTGGTCGTCCGGCACATCGTCTTCGGCATAAATCGCCTCCACCGGGCACTCCGCCACGCACAGCGTGCAATCAATGCATTCTTCGGGATCGATGACAAGAAAATTGGGGCCTTCGTGAAAGCAGTCAACCGGACACACATCGACGCAATCGGTGTATTTGCACTTCACACAGGCTTCAGTTACAACATAGGTCATTCGTATTTACCGGGTATGGGTTGTGAACACTATCTGGGGAAACGCCCGGATGCTTGCAGGCGGCCATTTTGATGTAGCATATCGGCACAATTCCGAATTTTCCAGCATTACCTTCTGCATCTTCAGGCCGAGTCCGGCCATCCCCACTCTTCAATTTTAGGAGCTTCACCAATGAGCGAACATGTTCATTACATATCCGACGATTCTTTCGAACAGGAAGTCCTGCAAGCCGGCGTGCCCGTGCTGGTCGATTACTGGGCCGACTGGTGCGGCCCCTGCAAAATGATTTCGCCGATCCTCGACGAAGTCGCCAAGGAATACGCCGGCAAGCTCAAGGTGTGCAAGCTCAATATCGATGAAAACCAGGCTACCCCGCCCAAGTTCGGCATTCGTGGCATCCCCACCCTGATGCTGTTCAAGAACGGCAATGTCGAAGCTACCAAGGTCGGAGCGCTGTCCAAGTCACAGCTCACCGCTTTCGTTGACAGCAACATCTAAGAAAGCGCTTCTACTGGGCGGAGCGCCCAGCGCGCCATCAATTCCTGCAGCCCCAACCACGCCGCCCGATATTGATGACCTTCCCTGAACTCTCCCATCCGGCTCTTTCAAGCGAGCCCCTCCAGGCCCCGTCCATGTATCTTTCCGAACTCAAGCAAAAGCCCATTACCGAGCTCCTCGAGATTGCCGCCACGTTCAATATCGACAACGCCAACCGCTTCCGCAAACAGGAGCTGATTTTTGCCATCCTGAAAGCCGTGGCCAAGCGCGGCGATTCGATTTTTGGCGACGGCGTACTGGAGGTACTGCCCGACGGGTTCGGATTTTTGCGGTCGCCGGAAACCTCGTATCTGGCCAACACCGACGACATCTACGTGTCGCCGTCGCAGATCCGCCGCTTCAACCTGCACACCGGCGATAAGATCGAAGGCGAGATCCGCACGCCGAAAGATGGTGAACGCTACTCGGCGATGACCAAGCTCGACAAGATCAACGGCGAGCCGCCGGAGGCGAGCAAGAACAAGATTCTGTTCGAAAACCTGACCCCGCTGCACCCGGACGAACCGCTCAAGCTGGAGCGCGACATCAAGGCCGAGGAAAACCTCACCAGCCGCGTCATCGACATCGTTGCACCGATCGGCAAGGGCCAGCGCGGCCTGCTGGTCGCGCCGCCGAAGTCGGGCAAAACCGTGATGCTGCAGCAGATCGCCCACGCGATCAGCTCCAACCATCCCGACGTCGTGCTGTTCGTGCTGCTGATCGACGAACGCCCGGAAGAAGTCACTGAAATGAGCCGCACCGTGCGCGGCGAAGTCATCGCCTCCACCTTCGACGAACCCGCCAGCCGCCACGTACAGGTCGCCGAAATGGTGATCGAGCGCGCCAAGCGTCTGGTCGAGCACAAGAAGGACGTGGTGATTCTGCTCGACTCGATCACCCGCCTCGCACGCGCCTACAACACCGTGCAGCCGGCGTCCGGCAAGGTGCTCACCGGCGGCGTCGACGCCAACGCGCTGCAAAAGCCCAAGCGCTTTTTCGGCGCCGCGCGCAATATCGAGGAAGGCGGCAGTCTCACCATCATCGCCACCGCGCTGGTCGAAACCGGCAGCCGCATGGACGACGTGATTTACGAAGAGTTCAAGGGCACCGGCAACCTCGAAATTCACCTCGACCGCAAGATGTCCGAGCGTCGCCTTTACCCTGCGATCAACGTCAACCGCTCCGGCACCCGCCGCGAGGAACTGCTGATTCCGCCCGAGTTGCTGCAAAAAGTGTGGGTGCTGCGCAAGTTGCTTTACCCGATGGACGACATGGAAGCGATGGAGTTTCTCATCGACAAGATCCGCGCCGCCAAAAACAACGCCGACTTCTTCGACTCGATGCGGCGCGGCTGATCAGGCTGCACGCTGAAAAACTAAAACCCCGGGCCTTGCGGTACCGGGGTTTTTTTCAGCCTCACGCCGGCTGCAGCAGACAACTCAAGCCATTGAGCATGACGACGACGGCGCACTGTCAGCAATACGATTCTGGTGCGTGTTGGCAGGCCGCAATGTCGAACGCAGATGGATTAGCCGGTCTGGAATCTGCGCTATTGAGACGGCTCGAAGACGTTTGAAACCGCGGCTGTTCACGAATCTATCCGGTGCAGGGACAGTTCGCTGTGCCGTCTCAATAGACCGCTGTTTTTAATGGCTTATGGATATGGTCTGTTCAGGTTGTCGAACCGCCGTGCCCAATTGGATTTTCTTGCCACTTCAAACGTCGTCAGGCCCTATCAATAACGTGGCGTAGGCGGGCCTGGGGTAATTGCGTCAACCAGGGCACCGGCGGCTGCGGCGGTGGCGTGCCTGCGATCACGCCGCGGGTTGTACTCGACGATTTCCATCGCCACAAATGTGGGGTCGCCGCGCAAATGCGACAACGCCGCGACGAGCTCGGTGCGATACAGGCCGCCGGGCACCGGCGTACCCATGCCCGGCTCTTCGTCGGGCTCGAGCGCATCCAGAACCACGCTCACGCCGAAACCTGCCGTACCGTGCCGCACCAGGGCGAGCGCCTCGTCGAACACTGTGGCCAAACCGCGCCGGCGGACTTCAGCCATGTCGAACACTCGAACCCCCAGGCGTTGCAGCAGCGCCGCTTCGCCCGCCTCGTAGCTGCGAACGCCGATCAGGCACACATGCTCGGGGCGCAGCTTGGCTTCTGCGCCGCCGATTGCGGTGAGCGTCGCTTCACCCTGGCCGAGCAGGCAGGCCAGCGGCATGCCGTGGATTTGCCCGCTGGGCGTGGTGGCGAAGGTATGGCTGTCCATGTGGGCATCGATCCAGATCAGGCCGAGCGGTCCGCGCTCAGCGAGCGCCCGATACACGCCGCTCCAGGTTCCGATGGCGCAGGAATGGTCGCCGCCGACCACCAGCGGAAAGTTTCCCGCTCGCAGTACCGTTTCCACTTCGGCGGCGAGCCGGGCGCCGAGCGCCGCCACGGCGTGCAGCGGGGTATCGCGCGCGGCGCGCGGCACGTGCAGGATCGCACCCCATTCCACATGCTGCAGCGGCGTGTCGTGAAACACCCGGTAACGACGCAGCGCGTCCGGCCCCTCGGCGGTGGCCGGGTCGGGCGCACCAGCGCCGCTGGCGGCGCCGATGATGAAAATACTGCGAGTGGGCAAGGCGGCCGTCGAATGCATGCTGTTGGGGTGGTCAGGGCAAGGCTTATCCCAGCCCGCCTAGATTCACGTACTTGGTTTCCAGATAGTCGTCGATGCCGCTACGCCCGCCTTCGCGCCCGAGTCCCGATTGCTTGACGCCGCCGAACGCCGCTTCGGCGGTGGAAATCAGCCCGGCGTTGATGCCGATCATGCCGTAGTCGAGCTGCTCCGCCAAGCGCCAGGCGCGGCCCAGGTCGCGGGTGTACGCGTAAGCGGCGAGTCCGAACTCGGTGTCGTTGGCCATGCGGATGACGTCGACTTCGTCGCCAAAACGGATCAACGGCGCCACCGGGCCGAAGGTTTCGTCGCGGCAAATCTGCATCTGCGGGGTGCAGCCGCGCAATACCGTCGGCTGGAAAAAGTGCCCGCCCAAGGCATGGCGCGCGCCGCCGGCCAGCAGCGTCGCGCCGTGCGCCAGCGCGTCGGCGATGTGGCGCTCGACTTTTTCCAGCGCCGCAGGATTGATCAGAGGCCCGGTTTCGACGCCGGGCGTAAAGCCGTCGCCCACGGCGAGCTGCGCCACGGCGGCGGCGAACTGCCCGGCAAACGCGTCGTAAATCGTGTCCTGCACGAACACCCGGTTAGCGCACACGCAGGTTTGCCCGCTATTGCGGTATTTGCTGGCGAGCGCGCCTGCCACCGCCGCGTCTAGGTCGGCATCGGCAAACACGATGAAGGGCGCGTTGCCGCCCAGTTCAAGCGAGACATGCTTGAGCGTGCCAGCACTCTGCGCGAGAAGCTGCTTGCCGACCACGGTCGAGCCAGTGAACGACACCTTGCGCACCAACGGATGCGAAGTCAGCACCTTGCCGATGGCGGCCGCATCGCCGGTCACTATATTGAGCACCCCCGGCGGCAGGCCCGCACGCTGTGCCAGTTCGGCCAGCGCCAGCGCAGTGAAGGGCGTTTGCGATGCCGGCTTCGCCACCACCGTGCAGCCGGCTGCGAGCGCCGCGCCGGCCTTGCGCGCCAGCATCGCCGCAGGGAAATTCCACGGCGTGATCAGCGCCGCCACGCCGACGGGCCGGCGCAAGGTGAACATGCGCCGGTCGGCCCATGGCGAGGGCACCACGTCGCCATAGACGCGCCGCGCCTCTTCGGCAAACCACTCGATGAAGCTTGCCGCGTAATCGATCTCGCCGCGCGCCTCCGTCAGGGGCTTGCCCTGCTCGCTGACCATGATCGCGGCGAGATCGTCGCGATGAGCGAGGATCAGGTCGAACCAGCGGCGCAACAGTTGCGCGCGGGCTTTGGCCGTGGCATCTCGCCAGGCAGGAAAGGCCGCGTGCGCGGCTTCGACGGCGTCCCCGATATCGCGCAGGGTGCAACTCGGCGCGTGGCCGACGATGTCCATGCTGGCCGGGTTATGAACAGCGAAGCATGCGCCGTCGGCGGCATCCCGCCATTCGCCGCCAATCAACGCCTGCTGCCTGAACAGGGTCGGATCAGTGAGATTCACCATACATGGCATCCGTCATTTGAGTACAACACAGGGGGCTGAATGTGCCGTGCCAGCACGCGCCGGCAACTTGCCTTTGACACTCAGTTTTCACGATCCGCCTCGACCCGAATGCGCAGCCTGACGTCATCGGCAATAAAGGGCAGGGCGCTGCGCATCCCAAAGCGGGAACGCTTGAGCATACCGCTTGCATCGGCGCCGCAACGCCACTTTCGGGAAACCGGATTCGATCCACACTTGATCCAGGCGATCTCCAGCCGCATCGGCTGCGTAGCGCCAAGCATCGTCAACTTGCCCTCGATCGCCATCAGGCGATCCTGCTCGAACAGGAAGCGCTGGCTTCGGAAGGTGATGCTGGGGTAGCGGCGGACATCGAACCAGCCAGTCCCCTTGAGCACGGCGTCGCGCTCAGCATTTCCGGTATCGAGCGAGCTTGCATCGATGATGACTTCGAGGCTTCCGGTTTGTTGCTCGACGTCGAACTCAAGCATGCCGTGGGCGCGGTCGAACTGGCCGCGCTCGGCAAACAGCCAGAGATGGGCGATTTCAAACTGCGGGGTGGTGCGGCCCGGGTCGAGCCGATAGCTCGCGGACCAGGCCGGGACACCGCTAGCTGTGATCTCTCAATAGGTTGTTCACTCGGGACATACCCGGAGAATTGGGGCTGCGAAACCAAACCAAATCCCGGAGCCCCGAATGAACAGTCATAAAAATGCCCGATTAACGCCGCGCGGTCGAGTCCTTTTGGTCGAACGCATCCTGCAGCACGGCTTGCGCCCGGAAGAGGCCGCGCAGTCTGCGGGCGTCAGTGTTCACACCGCCTATAAATGGCTGCGCCGTTTCCACGAAGAAGGCGAGCACGGGCTCGTCGATCGCAGCTCGCGTCCGCATCACTGCCCGCACGCCTTACCCGAAGCCACCCAAGCCAGAATCGTCGCGGCGCGTATCGAACGCCAGACGTATCGCCAGATCAGCCAGACCTTGAGCGTCGGCCACAGCAGCGTCGGACGCGTGCTGCTTCGTCAAGGTTTGAACCGGCTCGCCAGCCTGGAGCCTGCGCCGCCGGTTCAGCGCTACGAACACGACGCGCCCGGCGAGATGCTGCACCTCGACATCA
>NCCT01000007.1:68869-72020 GCA_002279795.1 Hydrogenophilales bacterium 12-61-10 | reverse complement strand
CATTTCGGCCGACATGAACGATCCGGTCGTCAAGGCGATTCATGGCCTGATCGATCATTCTGCGCATATCGACGAGCGCCTGGAGCGGATATTTGCGCAGTTGCGGAAGCTGGGGGCGGAAGTGCCGGCCGGGCAGGACAAGCCGGACGATTTTGACGCCAGTTATCTGAATAAAATAGTTGACTAAATTAGTAAGGTAAGTAATAGTTGAGCGGATCGCTCGGGAATAGATTCTTCGAGTGTCATTCAGGAGAAGTCAAAATGAGGTTGACCACAAAAGGTCGTTTTGCTGTGACCGCGATGCTGGATTTAGCGCTGCGCGGCGGTAAGAATCCCGTGACGCTGGCTGGCATCAGCGAACGTCAGGATATTTCCTTGTCCTATCTGGAACAGCTTTTCAGCCGCTTGCGCCGCCATGAACT
The DNA here is from genome assembly GCA_002279795.1 of Hydrogenophilales bacterium 12-61-10. Classification (GTDB taxonomy): domain Bacteria; phylum Pseudomonadota; class Gammaproteobacteria; order Burkholderiales; family Thiobacillaceae; genus Thiobacillus. Next base: position 71,598 of record NCCT01000007.1, on the reverse strand, counting down.
GGTGGAAAGCGTGCGCGGCCCCGGCGGCGGTTATTACCTTGCCAAAACCCTGGGCAATATCAGCGTGGCGGACATCATCCGCGCGGTGGATGAGCCCATCGATTCGACGCATTGCGGCGGCAAGGAAAACTGTCACGACGAGCATCGTTGCCTGACACATGACTTGTGGATGGGGCTCAATGCCCATATTTACGATTATCTGGATAACGTCACGGTGCCCAAGATGACGCTGGCTGCTTGATATTGAATTAAGAGACAAGGCTATCACAATGAAAACACTGTACTTTGATTACTCCGCCACCACACCGGTTGACCCGCGTGTGGCCGCCAAGATGATTCCTTATCTGACCGAGGAATTCGGCAATCCGGCGTCGCGTTCGCATCCCTATGGCTGGGCGGCTGACAAGGCGGTGGAAGACGCGCGTTCCGAGGTTGCGGCCTTGGTAGGCGCGGATCCGAAGGAAATCGTTTTCACCTCCGGCGCGACCGAGTCGAACAATCTGGCCATCAAGGGTGCAGGGCATTTCTACGCAGGCACCAAGGGCAAGCACATCATTACCGTGCGCACCGAGCACAAGGCCGTGCTGGATACCGTGCGCGAGATGGAGCGCCAGGGCTTTGAAGCCACTTATCTGAACGTGCTGGAAAACGGCTTGCTCGACCTGGATGTGCTGCGTGCGGCAATCCGGCCCGACACTGTTCTGGTGTCGGTGATGGCGGTCAACAATGAAATCGGTGTGATCCAGGATATCGAAGCGATCGGCAATATCTGCCGCGAAAAAGGCGTCCTGTTTCATGTCGATGCAGCGCAGGCGACGGGAAAAATGCCGATCAATCTGGCCAAGTTGCCGGTGGACCTGATGTCGTTCTCGGCACATAAAACTTACGGTCCCAAAGGGATTGGCGCGCTGTATGTTCAGCGCAAGCCGCGTGTACGCCTTGAAGCGCAGATGCATGGAGGCGGTCACGAGCGCGGGATGCGTTCGGGCACGCTGGCAACGCATCAGATCGTCGGCATGGGTGAGGCTTTCCGCATTGCCCGCGAAGAAATGGCGACCGAGAACGAGCGTATCCGCATGCTGCGCGACCGTTTGTATGAAGGCCTGAAGGACATCGAGGAACTGCATCTGAACGGTGATTTCGAGCGCCGGGTGCCGCACAACCTGAACGTCAGCTTCAATTTCGTCGAGGGTGAGTCGCTCATCATGGCGATCAAGGATCTGGCCGTTTCCAGCGGTTCGGCTTGTACTTCGGCCAGCCTGGAGCCGTCCTATGTATTGCGTGCCCTGGGCCGCAGCGACGAACTCGCGCACAGCTCGATCCGTTTCTCGATTGGCCGCTTTACGACCGAAGAAGAAGTGGATTACGCCATCAAACTGCTGCACGAGAAAATCGGCAAGCTGCGCGAACTCTCCCCGCTGTGGGAAATGTTCAAGGAAGGTGTCGATCTGAATACGGTGCAGTGGGCTGCACATTAATGAGTGATGCGTTGGGCGCAGTTGCTTGCGTATCGTTTTTTCGATCAAGTTTGAAGGAGAACCACCATGTCTTATAGCGAAAAGTTGCTCGACCATTACGAAAACCCCCGCAATGTGGGTTCGTTCACCAAGGACGACGATGGCGTGGGTACCGGTATGGTGGGCGCGCCTGCTTGCGGCGACGTGATGAAGCTGCAAATCAAGGTCGGTGCCGATGGCCGCATCGAGGATGCCAAATTCAAGACCTATGGTTGCGGTTCGGCGATTGCATCGAGCTCGCTGGTGACCGAATGGGTCAAAGGCAAGACGCTCGACCAGGCAATGGAAATCAAGAACACGGCGATTGCCGAAGAACTGGCATTGCCGCCGGTCAAGATTCACTGCTCGATTCTGGCTGAAGACGCGATCAAGGCAGCGGTCGCCGATTACAAACAGAAAAAGGGACTGGTGTAAGCATCATGGCGGTCACTCTGTCCGAGCGCGCGGCGCAACACGTCACGAACTATCTGACCAAACGCGGCAAGGGTGTCGGCATCCGTCTCGGCGTGCGCACCACAGGCTGTTCCGGCATGGCTTACAAACTGGAATTTGCCGATGAGGCGCCCGCAGGCGACGAGGTGTTCACCAGTTATGGCGTCACCGTTTTCGTCGACCCGAAGAGCCTTGTCTATATCGACGGCACCGAACTCGATTACTCGCGCGAAGGATTGAATGAGGGTTTCAAGTTCAACAACCCCAATGTGAAGAACGAGTGCGGTTGCGGCGAGTCGTTCAACGTCTGATTGGCAGGGTTCAGGACCCAGAGGCCAGGGGCCCGCGCTTTTTGTGCTGCCTTTGGCCGAGCCAAAGGCACGCAGTATCAGGCGCCTGAATTCTGGTTTCTGAATCGGCTCCTAAAATGGACTTCACTCAAACCCACTTCGCGCTATTTGGCTTGCCGGCAACGTATGCGCTGGATCGTGAGCATCTGGACCGCGCTTATCGGGAAATGCAAAACACGGTTCATCCAGACCGCTTCGCGGCGCAGTCCGATGCCGAGCAGCGGGTGGCCATGCAATGGGCGACGCGCGCAAATGAAGCGTATCGCACGCTGAAGCACCCGGTCGATCGCGGCGTCTATCTGTTGCAGTTGCAGGGAATCGACGCGCTGGATGCCCACAATACGCAGATGGCTCCAGCATTCCTGATGCAGCAAATGGAATGGCGCGAGGCGATTGACGACGCGCGTGGCGCGAAGCGTGTCGACGCGCT
>NCCT01000007.1:0-68819 GCA_002279795.1 Hydrogenophilales bacterium 12-61-10 | reverse complement strand
CGTCAATTGCGATTCATGGACAAACTCATCGCCGAAGTTGGCGACGTGTACGAAGAACTTGAAGGCTAGGTATGGCTCTGTTGCAGATTTCCGAACCCGGCATGTCCACTGCACCGCACCAGCATCGGCTGGCGGTAGGCATCGACCTGGGCACAACCAATTCGCTGGTCGCCTGTGTGCGCTCCAGTCTGGCAACCATCCTGGATGATGCGGAAGGCCATGCCTTGCTGCCGTCCGTGGTTCGCTATCACGCGGATGGCGCGATCGACGTGGGGTATGCCGCCCAGCGCGCGCAAAGCCAGGACCCGCATAACACTTTGATTTCGGTCAAACGCTTCATGGGGCGCGGCTTGAAGGATATCGACGATACGGCCAGCTTGCCGTATCACTTTGTCGATGCGCCGGGCATGGTCCAGATCAAGACCATTGCCGGCGTAAAAAGCCCGGTCGAAGTGTCGGCAGAAATACTGAAGGTATTGCGTGCACGTGCAGAATCCGCGCTCGGCGGTGAACTGGTCGGCGCGGTGATTACCGTTCCGGCCTATTTTGACGATGCACAACGCCAGGCCACCAAAGATGCTGCGCAGCTGGCCGGCATCAATGTCCTGCGCCTGTTGAACGAACCCACGGCTGCCGCGATTGCCTATGGCCTCGACAATACCTCTGAAGGCGTTTTCGCGGTGTATGACCTGGGCGGCGGCACTTTCGATATTTCCATCCTGAAGCTGTCAAAAGGCGTGTTCGAAGTGCTGGCCACCAATGGCGATTCAGCCTTGGGCGGCGATGACTTCGACCAGCGCGTGTTCTGCTGGATGGTCGAAAAAGGCCGTTTTCAGCCCCTGTCGGCAAGCGACATGCGCTTGTTGCTGACCAAGGCCCGGGACGCCAAGGAGGCGCTGACCGAGCATCTTGATGTGCGCGTGACCGCTGTGTTGTCGACGGGCGAAATGATGGATGCGACGCTGACCCAGGCCGAATTCAATGCCATGTCGTCCAGCCTGCTAAGTAAAACCCTGGCGCCGACCCGCAAGGCGCTGCGTGATGCGGGTTTGACCGTGGGCGATATCAAAGGCGTCGTGATGGTCGGCGGCTCTACCCGGATGCCTTGCGTACGCCAGGCGGTGGCCGAATTCTTCAAGCAGACGCCGCTGACCAATCTGGATCCCGACAAGGTCGTTGCGCTGGGCGCGGCGATGCAGGCCGACGTGCTGGCGGGCAACAGGGCAAGCGACGACTGGTTGCTGCTCGACGTGATTCCGCTGTCGCTGGGACTGGAGACCATGGGCGGTTTGACCGAAAAAGTCATTCCGCGCAACACCACGATTCCGACCGCTCGCGCACAAGAATTCACCACGTTCAAGGACGGGCAGACAGCGATGAGTGTGCATGTGCTGCAAGGCGAGCGCGAACTCGCGGTCGACTGTCGTTCGCTGGCACGCTTTGAATTGCGCGGAATTCCGCCCATGGTCGCCGGCGCTGCGCGGATACGCGTCACCTTTCAGGTTGATGCCGACGGATTGCTGTCAGTCTCTGCGCGCGAGCAAAGCACCGGCGTCGAAACCAGCGTGCAGGTCAAACCCTCGTATGGCCTGGCCGACGACGACATTACCCGCATGCTCAAGGATGCGTTTACCCACGCCCGGGACGATATGGTTGCGCGCGCCTTGAACGAACAGATCGTCGATGCGAACGGCTTGATCGCAGCCACACGCGCGGCGATGCAGGAAGATAGCGCACTGCTCGATGCCGATGAAACTGCTGCGATCGAGGCCAGCATGGCTGCGCTTGAAAAGCTGGTGAGCCAAACCGATCATCTGGCGATCAAGCGTGGCATTGAGGCATTGAATGCAGTGACCACCGACTTTGCCCAGCGCCGCATGGATCAGAACGTACGCCGTGCGATGGCAGGACAAAAACTGGAAACTTTTGGTTGAACGGATAGAAACCATCATGTTGAACGACGCTTTCATCGAGCGCCTGCGCGTAAGGCTCGAAGCTCATCCGATCTACGCAGCGGTTCGTACCCCGGACGACCTGCGGGTATTCATGCAGCACCATGTCTATTCGGTGTGGGACTTCATGTCGCTGATCAAATACTTGCAAAACGAAGTCGCTCCTGCACGCTGGCCCTGGACGCCGGGCGGCGATGCTTCGGTGCAGCGTTTCATCAACGAACTGGTGCTGGAAGAAGAAACCGATATCGCGCTGCCGGGCCATGAGGGGCATACCAGCCACTTTCTGCTGTATCTCACGGCAATGAGCGAAATCGGCGCCGATGCCGACACGCCGTCCCGCTTTGTGCAGATCGTCGCAACCCAGGGGATCGACGCTGCGCTGGCTGCCGGCCTTGCGCCTGCGCCTTCTGTCCGTTTCACCCGCAGCACGTTCGAGACGCTCGCCAGCGGCAAGCCGCACACCGTTGCCGCTGCGCTGGCGCTCGGGCGCGAGCATGTGATCCCATCGATGTTTCGCGCCTTTCTGTCGCGCATGACGGTGACAGAAGTCCAGGCACCCAGTTTTCACTATTACCTCAACCGCCACGTTCATCTCGACGAGGACTTTCACGCGCCGATGTCGCTGCGCCTGCTGGCAGGCTTGTGCGGCGAGGACGCCGGAAAATGGCGTGAAGCTGAAGCGGCGGCAGAAACCGCCGTCAATGCGCGATTGCTTTTTTGGGACGGTGTGTTACAAGCATTGCCCAGCCAACATGCCCAAGCGGCCTGACCGCGAATTCCACCACGATAGCGTCTAAAAACATGCCCCAATTGATCGTATTGCCCCACGTTGAACTGTGTCCTGATGGCGCCGTGATTGAAGCCAAATCCGGTGACACTTTGTGCGATACCCTGCTTGCCAACGGGATCGAGATCGAGCATGCCTGCGAGAAATCCTGTGCCTGCACCACCTGCCACGTCATCGTGCGCGAAGGCTTTGATTCGCTTGAAGCGTCCACCGAAGACGAAGACGACCTGCTGGACAAGGCTTGGGGACTGGAACCGCAATCCCGCCTGTCATGCCAGGCACGCGTGAATGCCGCCGACCTGGTGATCGAAATCCCCAAATACACCATCAACATGGTGAAAGAAGGACATTGACATGAAATGGACCGATACCCTCGACATCGCCATCGAGCTTTCAGAGGCGCATCCTGAAATTGATCCGCGCACGATCCGTTTTACCGACCTGCATCGCTGGGTGATGGAATTGCCCGAGTTTGACGATGCGCCGGAGCATTCCGGCGAAAAGATACTCGAAGCGATCCAGATGGCCTGGATCGACGAAATGGAATAACGGCTTTTGCCCCGGCAGACGGTTTGCGCCGACTGCCGGGTTGCCACCTTGCCAGGTCAGTTATCGTGACCGGGTTTCAGCGTTCGTAATTTCTTGGTGACCCCCTGCCGCTGCTTGTTTTCCAGGCGGCGTTTTTTCGACGCCAGCGTAGGCCGCGTCGGGCGGCGGGGTTTGTCCACTTCGCACGCCTCGCGAATCAGCTCGATCAATCGTTCCAGTGCGTCATCGCGATTGCGCCGCTGGCTGCGATAACGTTCTGCCTCGATGATCAGCACCCCTTCCCGCGTGAGGCGACGCCCGGCCAATACGGCGAGACGCGCGCGCACCGGTTCCGGCAGCGAAGGCGAATGCGCGACATCAAATCTCAATTGAACGGCGGTTGAAACCTTGTTGACGTTTTGTCCGCCAGGCCCGGACGCGCGAACGAAGTCTTCCTGGATTTCGCGTTCGTCGAGCTCGATCTGGGGGTTGATGCGGATCATGCCGATGCGCTGCTTGCCACGGCGCGACTTACCACTTCACCACATGAACATGGTTCAGGCTGCGGCCCAGAAACCGTTCACCGATGGTTTGAAAACGCAGCGGCACGTCGGTGACGTGAAAGTCATAGCGGGGCTGCGCCGGCCCCGGGTTGGCAAGATGTTTTTCAGCCAGCAGCGCGGCGACCTGCTCGGCCATGGCTTCGGCGGAATCGACCAGTGCAACGTCTTCGCCCACGACCTGACGCAGCAGTGGCTTCAGCAGCGGGTAATGGGTGCAACCGAGCACCAGCGTGTCTATCTGTTCGGCCATCAGCGGCTTGAGGTATTCCTGCGCGGTGAGGCGGGTGACCTCGTGGTCGAGCCAGCCTTCTTCGACCAGCGGAACGAATAGTGCGCAGGCCTGCGAGTGGATGCGCGAATCGGGCGCATAGTCGTGAATGGCGCGCGTGTAGGCGTTGCTGTTGATGGTAGTGGGGGTGGCAATGACGCCGATTTTTTTACCGCCACGCGCAGAAACCGCACCGGCGTCGATGACGTCCAGCACCGGCACTGACGACAGGTCCTTGACCATTTGCGCGGCCACTGCTGCCATGGTGTTGCAGGCGATGACCAGCATCTTGACGTCTTTTTCGAGCAGAAACTGCGCAATCTGGGTGGTGAAGTGAGCAATGGTTTCAACTGACTTCACGCCGTAGGGCACGCGCGCCGTGTCGCCGAAATACACGATGTTTTCGTAGGGCAGGCGTTCCATCAGCGCGCGCACCACCGTCAGCCCACCGATGCCGGAATCGAATACGCCGATGGGAGAATGTACATTAGTGGACATGGGGGGCAGGATAGGACGATGACAAAGACAGCATTTTACCTGCAGGACTTTACCGAACGGCGCGCGTCATGAGCGGATGCGGTTGCGATTCGGTGTGCAACGCGGCGCCGCCCGATCCGCGCTACCGGCGCGCGCTGTGGATCGCGCTGGTGCTGAATGTGTTGATGTTTGGCGTCGAAATCGTTGCCAGCCTTCAGTCGCAGTCGGTGTCGCTGCTGGCCGATGCGGTCGATTTCCTGGGCGACGCCGGCAACTACGCTGTGGCGCTCTTCGTGCTCGGGCTGGCACCCGTGTGGCGCTCGCGCACCGCGTTGTGGAAAGGCTGGCTGATGGTTGGGTTCGGCGTGTTCGTACTCGTCAAATCGGCCTGGCAATGGTCGGCCGGCGTGGTGCCGGAGCCCTTCATCATGGGCTGGGTGAGCCTTTTGGCACTGGTGGTCAACGTCGGTGTCGCGGCACTGTTGTATGCGCATCGCCGGGGCGACGCGCAGGCGCGCTCGGTGTGGCTGTGTTCGCGCAACGACGCGCTCGGCAATCTGGCGGTGATGGGCGCGGCGGCCGGGGTGTGGGCGACCGCGCACGGCTGGCCGGATATCGTGGTCGCGCTGGTGCTGGCCGGGCTGGCGCTGACGTCCGGCGCGTCGGTGATTCGCCACGCGCGGCAGGAGTTGAAGTCCGCTTAAATATCCGTCTGACGCGATAGCGCCCAGGCGACGTGCTCGCGCACCAGTGCCGAGGGGTGATTCATTTGCGTTCGAAGTGCGATTTGGATAGCTGGGGATGAAGGCGCATTGCCCAGCGCGACCGCGATATTGCGCAGCCAACGTTCATGGCCGATGCGGCGGATCGGCGAGCCGGCCAGGCGTTCGTTGAAGTCCGCTTCGCTCCAGGCGAACAGATCCAGCAGCTGCGCGCTGTCGAGTCCGTTGCGCACCTCGAAATCCGCCAATGCGGCCGTCTGCGCAAAACGGTTCCACGGGCACACCAGCTGGCAGTCGTCGCAGCCGTAAATCCGGTTGCCCATCAGCGGCCGCAATTCGGGCGGGATGCTGCCCTTGAGTTCGATGGTCAGATAGGAAATGCAGCGCCGCGCGTCGAGCGAATAGGGCGCGACGATGGCCTGCGTGGGACAGATATCGATGCAGGCCTGGCAGGTGCCGCAATGGTTGGATTCGGGCGCGTCGACCGGCAGCAGTAAATCGGTGTAGATCTCGCCGAGAAAGAACCACGAGCCGTGCTGCCGGTTGAGCAACAGCGTGTGCTTGCCGCGCCAGCCGAGTCCGGATTTTTCGGCCAGGGCGACTTCCAGCACCGGCGCGCTGTCGGTGAACACGCGAAAATGATGCGCGCCGACCTCGGCGCTGATTTTTTCGGCCAGGCTTTGCAGGCGGTTGCGCAGCACCTTGTGATAATCGCGTCCCAGCGCGTAACGCGCGAGATAGGCGGCATGCGGGTCGGCCATGACGGCATGCGGATCGGCCGCCGCCGGCGGAAAATAATCCAGCCGCACGCTGATGATGCGGAGCGTACCGGGTACCAGATCGGCGGGCCGGCTGCGTTTCACGCCATGTGCCGCCATATAATTCATCTCACCATGAAAACCCTGATCCAGCCACGCCAGCAAGCCCGTTTCGGCTGCGCTCAAGTCGCAATCGGTGATGCCCACTCCGGCAAAGCCAAGCGCGCGTCCCCACTGTTTGATGTGCTGCGCCAGTTGAATCAACCCTGGCTGCGCTGAATCTGTCTCATGCATCCGCCCAATCATACCGTGCGTTTCCATCTGGCCGACGAGGCTGCAACCCTGGCTTTCGGCGCGCGCCTCGCGCGGGAACTCAAACCCGGTATGACGTTCTACCTGGAGGGCGATCTGGGCGCGGGCAAGACGACGCTGGTGCGCGGACTGCTGCGTGCGCTGGGTTACAGCGGCCGGGTCAAAAGCCCCACCTATACGCTGGCCGAAACCTACGACCTGCCGGCGTTTGAGTTGTATCATTTCGACCTGTATCGCCTGCACGACCCACGCGAGTGGCTGGACGCCGGCTTTCGTGATGTCAGCGGCCAGGCGGTGAACCTGATCGAATGGCCCGACAAGGCGGCCGGTTGGTTGCCATTGCCGGACGTGATCGTCCGCTTGACGATCACGGATGATGCGCGCGAGGTCGAATGCGAAGCCCAAAGCGCGCGCGGAACCGATTATCTGGAGACATGTTGCCCATCTTGTTAAGAACTTTTCTGCTGTGCGGTTTGCTTGCGTCGGGCTGGGCCCAGGCGCTGCAGCTTTCGGCTTCCCGTTTGTGGCCATCGCCGGATTACACCCGCATTACGCTGGAAGCGAACCAGGCGGTCACGCACAAGTCGTTCAGTCTGACGAATCCGGATCGTCTGGTGATCGATCTGGAAGGCGTCGAGCCCGGTGCGGCGCTCGATGCGTTAAGCAGCCAGCTGGCTGCGGACGATCCTTATATTGCGGCGATTCGCGTCGGCGTCAATCGCCCCGGCGTGATGCGCCTGGTCATCGATCTCAAGACAGCGGTCAAGCCCGCGATATTCCAGCTGCAACCGCTGGAGCAATATGGTCATCGTCTGGTTGTGGACCTTTATCCGGCGCACGCGCCGACGTCTGCCGGGGCCAGTTCCATTCCAGCAAGCCCCGTTGAGCCGGCGCAGGCCGCGACGGCTTCGCCCGCCCCCGATGTCGCACCCCCGCCGTATACGGCGAAGGTCGCGCCGCGCAACCCTGCCACTGCAGGCGAGCTCAGATATGCACGCCTGATCACGGTCGCGATCGATGCCGGTCATGGTGGCGAAGACCCGGGCGCGATCGGCGCCGCGGGTTCGCGTGAAAAAGTCATTACCCTGGCGCTGGCGAAAAAGCTCAAGCAAAAGCTCGATGCGCAGGACAACATGCGTGGCGTGCTGATTCGCGATGGCGATTATTTTGTGCCGCTCGGGCAACGCGTGGTCAAGGCACGCGCGCTGAAGGCGGATCTGTTAATGTCGATTCATGCCGACGCCTTCATCAAGCCGCATGCGCGCGGCTCGTCGGTGTTTGCCCTGTCTGAAGGCGGTGCAAGCTCGGTCGCGGCACGCTGGCTGGCGAAAAAGGAAAACGATGCCGACCTGATCGGCGGCATGAACATCGACGTCAAGGACCCTTCGCTCAAGCGCACCCTGATCGACCTGACGCAAACCACGACCATCAACGACAGCATGAAGCTCGGGCATGCGGTGCTAAAGGAAATCGGCGGCATCAATACCCTGCACAAGGCGCATGTCGAGCAGGCGGGGTTCGCCGTATTGAAGGCGCCGGACATTCCCTCGATTCTGGTCGAGACCGCTTTCATTTCCAATCCGGAAGAAGAAAGGCGGCTCAACGACCCCGCCTATCAGGACAAGCTGGTGGACGCCATCGTCAACGGCATCAAGGCGTATTTCGCCACGCATCCGACCGCCTTGCCGACCCGTCTCACGCGCAATCCCTGATGGTGGGGCGCACATGACTACCAGTTTGCTGGGTGCGGCTGCGCCCGGCTTTGACCGCCCGCTCGACGTGCTGGAAGCCTGCCATGGGCGTATCGCCCGGCAATGCGACACGCTGGAAAAACTGCTGGCGCATGTGGCGGCTCACGGCGCGGATGCCCCGGCGCAACAGGCCGCGCGCGCGGTGCTGGCGTATTTCGACACGGCAGCGGTGCACCATCATGACGACGAAGAACGCAATCTGTTTCCCCTGCTGGAATCGGTAAACGCGCCCGGCGCCTGCGATCTGGTCGAAATGCTGACGCTGGAGCACGACGAGCAGGCGCTGCTGTGGCGGCGGTTGCGGGCGCAGCTGCAGCAGATCGAAGCCGGAACGGCCGCCATGCTCGATGGCAATCTGGCCAGCCGTTTTGTTGCCATGAACCGCGCCCATCTCGAATTTGAAAACACGTACGTGCTGCCCTTGGCGCGCCAGGTGCTGGGCGCGCCCGAAATCGAGCGCCTGGGACGCGCCATGGCGGCGCGGCGTGGCGTCCCTTTCTCCGGATCATTGTGAGCATTCGCGTTTTACCCGACGTGCTGATTTCGCAAATCGCCGCCGGCGAAGTGGTGGAGCGCCCGGCGGCCGCCCTGAAGGAAATTATCGAGAACAGCCTCGACGCCGGCGCCACCGAGATCCAGATCGAACTGGAGCAGGGCGGCGTCAAACGCATGCGCATCAGCGACAACGGCTGCGGCATCGCCTGTGATGAACTCGTCCTCGCGCTGACGCGTCACGCCACCAGCAAGATTGCCAGTCTTGAAGACCTGGAACAGGTCGCCAGCCTGGGGTTTCGCGGCGAAGCGCTGGCCTCGATTGCGTCCATTGCGCGGGTCCAGCTCACCAGCCGCAGCGCCCGCGCTGATCAAACCGGTGGCGAGCATGCCTGGCGCGTGCAGGTCGACGGCGGCCAGTTGACCGAACCTGTGCCTGCGGCGCGGGGCGTGGGCACCACGATCGACATTCAGGAGCTGTTTTTCAACACCCCCGCGCGACGTAAATTTCTGAAAACCGAAGCGACTGAATATGTGCACTGTGCCGAAACCGTGCGGCGGCAGGCGCTCTCGCATCCCGATACCGCTTTTGTACTGAGCCACAACGGCCGGGTTCAGCTGCGTTTCAATGCGGCCGCTGCGGCGGTGCGGGTTCGGCAGGTGCTGGGCGAGACATTCGAGGCCAACACGATTGCCGTCGATACGGCTGCCGGCGCCTTGCGCATATCCGGCTGGGTGATCCGTCCCGGTGCGGCGACGGCCAGCCGCGACAGCCAGCACGTCTTCGTCAATGGCCGTTACGTGCGTGACAAGCTGATCGTTCATGCCCTCAGGCAAGCCTACCGCGACGTGCTGCACCATCAGCTCAATCCGGCCTATTGCCTGTTCATCAGCCTGCCACCGGACGGTGTGGACGTGAATGTCCATCCGGCCAAAACCGAAATCCGCTTTCGCGACAGTCGCGGCGTGCACCAGTTCTTGTTTCATGCCGTCGAACGCCTGCTGGCGGCACCGGCGTCAGTAGAGGGCGGCGCTGCGTCCTCCGAGCCTGAAATGAGCGTGGCTGCCTCGCCGTTGCGTGCCCATGCGCCATGGCAAACGATGATGCCGCTGCAGATCAGTCCCTTGCAGGTCAACGAGGCTATGGCGTTTTATGCCCCGCTAGCGGCACCTCAGCCCAATGGCGCCGCTCTCGATATGCCCGCTGCGCAACCCGAAGCCGCACACGACGCGCCCCCGCTGGGCTACGCCATCGCGCAACTCCACGGCGTGTACGTGCTGGCGCAAAATGCGCAGGGGCTGGTGCTGGTCGACATGCATGCAGCCCATGAGCGTGTCGTCTATGAAAAACTCAAGCGTGCGCTCGACGCCCGCGCCGTTCCCGCGCAAACCCTGCTCATTCCCGTCGTGCTAACGGTGGACGCGCGCGATGTGGCTGAAATCAGCCCGCATCTGGATGGCATGCGAGACATCGGGTTCGACGTCTCGATCACCTCGCCCACTTCGGTGGCGGTGCGCTCGGTGCCCTGGTTGTTGAAAAACGCCGACCCGGTTGAACTGACGCGCGCGGTGCTGCACGAGGTTGCGGAATTTGGCGTGGCACGCCTGCTGGCTGATCGCCGCAACGAATTGCTCGCCACCCTGGCATGCCATGGCGCCGTGCGTGCCAACCGGCATCTGGCGGTGGCGGAAATGAACGCCCTGCTGCGGGAAATGGAGGCCACCGAGCGGGCCGGCCAATGCAATCATGGCCGTCCCACCTGGTTTCAGGTGAGCCTCAAGGAACTCGACGCCATGTTCATGCGCGGGCGCTGAACGTATGTCGCTGATAATGCGGTGCGGGCCTGGAACTGTCACGCGCCTGATCCGGTCGGTTCAACCGGGGAGGCGATGATGCTGCGCTCTTGCCAAGCTTTGGACGATTGCCAGGTGTACGCTGGCGCACAGACGCCACAGGGAGTCGCGCTGTATGGTGAAGATCTGGAATAGCGCGCAGTCGTTGAAGACCCTGCTGTGGCCGGCCGGTCGTCGCTGGGCTTGCCGTGTCGATGATCTATTCTGAAAGCGTGGCGTGGTTCGATCATCTCCAGACCGGTATGCTGCTTTGCTTGTTTCATTAACCAACGAGAAGGAAAACCATCATGAGTACTAATAAGTTTTTTGCTGAAGCCGATACTGACGTGACGAAGGAACAGCTGATTCGCGATTTCAAGGTCGTGGTCGCTGATGCAGAAGCCTTGCTGAAGGCAACCGCCGGACAAGGCGGCGAACTGGTCGCTGCGGCGCGTGCCCGGGCTGAAGAGTCGCTCGCAACGGCAAAGGTAAAAATGAACGAAGCCCAGGCGGCGCTGGTGGACAAGACCAAGGCTGCTGCCAAGGCGACCGATGAATATGTCCATGTGCATCCATGGCAGGCCATCGGCGTTGCGGCCAGTGTCGGTGTGGTCATCGGTCTGCTGATCGGCCGACGCTGAAACAGGTGATGGCTGAGGAATCTCATCCTGCATCGGGGGGGCTGTTCGAGTCCCTGAAAAACCTGTCGGTCAGCCTGGTCGGCGTGGTGCATACCCGGCTTGAACTGTTGTCGGTGGACATTGCTGAAGAGCGGGTCCATCAAACCACCCTGCTGGTGCTGGCACTGCTTGCCCTGTTTTGTTTCGGAGTGGGCGTCGTGCTGCTGTCGATCCTGATCGTGGTCGCGTTTTGGGAAACCCACCGGCTGGCGGCACTGGGCGGGCTGGCCGGGCTTTTTCTCGCGACCGGTGGCGGCGTCGTCTGGTTTGCCCTGCATAAAATCCGCACCAAGCCCAAATTGTTCCAGGCAAGCCTGGCGGAGTTGGTCAAGGATCGCCAGCATCTCAATTCGGGATCATGAACAAAAAACTGCAGCATCTGGCCGAACGCCGCAGCCTGCTGATCAAGCAGGCTGCGGCGCAACGCAGTGCGCTCTCGCACAACCTCGAGCCATGGCGCGCACGTCTGACCTGGGTCGACCGCGGGGTGGAAGGCTTGCGTTATGTCCGGCGTCATCCGGCCTGGATGGCGGGATCGGCCTTGGTGCTGGTGGCTTTTCTGCGCCCTCTGCGCGCCGGTAAGTGGCTGCAGCGCGGCTGGCTGATCTGGCAGATCGGGCGCAGGTTGCGCAAGCGCTGAGCAGGGTCAGCCTGACGAATAGGCTGCAACCCCGAGCACCGCAACGTAATGGCAGGCTGTGCCCGCCATGACGAACAGATGCCAGATGAAATGGCCGTAGCGCAGGCGCGAATCCAGCGCAAAGAAAATCACCCCTATCGTGTATGCCAGGCCGCCGCCTATAAGCCATAGCAGCCCGGACACGGGTACGCGAATCGACAGCGGATAGGCTGCAATCACGATGAGCCAGCCCATCAGCAGATACAGGCCGGTGGAGACGACGGGATGGTTCATCCGGTTCAATACCTTCAGCGCCACCCCGGCCACGGCGATGCCCCATACCAGTCCAAGCAGCGTCCAGCCCCACGCGCCTCTCAGTACGCCGAGGGTAAACGGGGTATAGCTTCCGGCAATCAGCAGATAAATTGCAGCGTGTTCGAGGGTCCTGAACACCCGCTTGGCGCGGCCGGGTGGCAGCGCGTGATACACGGTCGAAGCCAGATACAGCAGCACCATGGTGGCAGCGAAGATGCTTGCGCCGACAAGGAAGCGTGTATCGCCATGGCGTATCGCATGGCGGATCAGGTAGGGCGTGGCCACCAGCGCCGCGATCAGCCCGAATCCATGGCTGAGGCTGTTCGCCCTTTCTTCCCCGCGCGACTGGGGGCGTTTGGATGCAGAATGCGACAGGTTCATGGCAATGCTCGCCTTGTCCGGGACGTCAGTCCGAGAGGATGAGCCTTTTTTTCGTGTGGCGCACGGTTTACAAGAGAAGGCGTGCCAGTCTGCGCTGTAACGGGTTTAACGCATGCAAGGAATGAAATTGGATATTTATCCCAAGGGCTTTGCGATCGTCGTCGTGGCACTCTTCGCGGTTGCGCTGTACTGGATGCTCTCGCCCTTGTGGAGCGCGCTGGCCTGGAGCATCTGCTTTGCTTTTCTGCTGACTCCGCTGCATCGCAAGCTGACCCGCAAGCTGAAAGGGCGCGCCAACCTTTCGGCGGGAGCCATCACGCTGCTGTTGCCTGTGATGCTCGCGGGCCCGGTGGCCAGTCTGGGTGTCGCCTTCACGAGTCAGGCCGGCGATATGGTGACCCGCCTGCAAAAATTGTCGCTGGGCTTTGACGCCGGCCTGTTCGCGCAACTGCAGCATCACCCGGTCATCGGCAGCCTCGCCGAGTGGTTGCGCCACAACCTCACCACCACGACCGAACAGCTCGATGCCTGGCTGGTCAGCGGGGTTCAGATGGTGCTGCAGTCGCTTGCCGCCACCGGCGGCAACTTTGTGCTCGGCGCGCTGGGCACGATCATCCATTTCTTCATGATGCTGTTCATGCTGTTCTTTTTTCTGCGTGACGGTGCCAAAATTCTCGACCGCGCGGTGCGTCTGGTACCGATGGAACCGCAACGCCGGCGCGAGATGCTCAACCTGATCGGCGACACCATGCGTGCCGTGGTCTATGGCGAGATCATGACGGCGATTGCGCAGGGCACGCTGGTCGCCATTGGCTTTGCGATTGCGGGCGTGCCATCCGCCATCGTGTTCGGCGTGCTGGCGGCGGCGCTGGCGCTGGTGCCGGTGGGCGGCGCGGCGCTGGTATGGATGCCGGCAGTCTTTTTCCTGGCGGCGACGTCGCAGTGGGGGTGGGCGATTTTCATGCTGATCTGGGGCACAGGCGTCTCGATCTCCGACAACCTGATGCGGCCGATGCTGATTTCGAGCCAGTCCCAGGCACCGGTTTCGACACTGGTCATCTTTGTCGGCGTCATCGGCGGCATCTCGGCCTTCGGCATGATCGGCGTGATCATCGGGCCGGTCGTGCTGACCGTCATCACCACGTTGCTGCACTTTCTTGACGAGTCGCTGCCGCACCCGTCCTGATTGCGCAGAACAGGGCCTTTCAGGACGCGATAAAAAACCCGCGAGAGCCAGGCTCTTGCGGGTTTTTTATATTGCCCTGCACGGTCACGGCCCTGGCTGCAGCCGGACCGGACCGTGAGACGGGACTTACTTCAAACGCATGTCGTTCTTGACCGAGACGACGCCATCGACGCTGCGTGCCAGGGAGACCGCCTTGTTGATGTCGGCCTGTGAATTGACGAAGCCGCTCATCTGAACCACGCCCTTGAAGGTTTCGACGTTGATCTCGGCCGATTTCAGGGTAGGCTCGTTGAAAATGGCTGCCTTCACCTTGGTGGTGATGACGGTGTCATCGACATACTCACCGGTTCCCGATTGCTTGGCTGAGGATGCGCAACCAACGGCTGACAACAGGGTGATGGCAAGCATGGCTGCGGTAAGTGTTTTGCTGAGTGTGTTCATGTTGACTCCAGAGTGAAATTAAACGGGGGACTTGATTCCGGTTCCCCATTAAAAAGGTATGCGACGGGACAGGCCAGATAGGTGGCGCGCCCTGTGCTTTTACCGAAACCTTGGCAGCAAGAATAGTCAGAAGACTTGGGTGAGTCGGTACGCTGGCGCACATAGCGCAGGGTGGGGCGCAGCCGTTATGGGGCGTCGTTCCAGGTCTGCAGCAAGCGGGCAAATTGCTCGGCAGAAACGGGATGGCTGAAGTGGAATCCCTGCCCCTCGTCACAATGCTGGGCCTGCAGGAAAGCGAGTTGCTCCCGTGTTTCCACGCCCTCGGCGATGACGCGCTGCTTGAGGTTTTTTCCCATGCCGATGACGGCGGCGACGATGGTTGCATCGTCCGCATCGGTGACGATGTCGCGCACCAGGGACTGGTCGATCTTCAGCGTGTCGATCGGAAAGCGCTTCAGATAGCTCAGGCTCGAATAGCCGGTGCCGAAGTCGTCGATCGCAAGCTTCACGCCCATGGTTTTGAGTGCATCAAGCACCGATGCGGACGACTCGGCGTCATGCATCAGGATACTTTCGGTCAGTTCCAGCTGCAGGTAGCGCGGCGCCAGGCCAGTCTCTTTCAGGATCAGGGCAAGCCATTTGAGAAAGCTGTCGTGCCTGAACTCCATCGCGGAAATATTGACCGCCACCGGCACCGCGGGCAGGCCCGAATCGAGCCAGGCCTGAACCTGTCTGCAGGCTTCGCGCAGCACCCAGCGACCGATCGGTACGATGAGGCCGTTTTCTTCCGCGATCGGAATGAAATGCGCCGGGTAAAGGATGCCCAGCTCGGGATCCTGCCAGCGTATCAGCGCCTCGGCACCGGTCATCGCGCCGGTCGCCAGATCGATCTTCGGCTGATAATGCAGCAGGAATTCGTCCTGCTTCAGGGCGCGGCGCAGGCTGCCTTCGACCCGCTGCCGGCGAACCGCGCGCGTGTTCATCTCGGCTTTGAAAAACTGGTAATTGTTACGGCCGCTGGCCTTGGCGTGATACATCGCAGTGTCCGCGTTCTGCATCAGGACATCGACCTCGGTGCCGTCGTCCGGAAAGATGCTGATGCCGACGCTCAGGCTGATGTGGAGTTCGTGCCCATCGATCCGGTGCGGTACGTCGAGCGCGGCCCGCAGGCTTGCGGCAACCTGCGCCGCATCCAGCGGCTGACTGATTTCGGCCAGCAGGATCACGAATTCGTCACCGCCCTGGCGGCATACCGTATCGGTGGTGCGAACGCATTCCACCAAACGGTTTGCAACCGACTGCAATAACTGGTCGCCGATCGCGTGCCCCAGCGAATCATTGATGTGCTTGAAATTATCGAGGTCGATGAACAGCAGTCCGACCTGCTTGTGGTTGCGCTGGGCCATCTTGATCGCATGGGCGAAGCGTTCTATCAGCAGCAGCCGGTTGGGCAGGCTGGTGAGAAAGTCATGCTGCGCCAGATGGGCCATCTCCAGCGCCATGGCCCGCGATTCGCTGACGTCGTGAAATACGATCACCGCACCTACGACCTGGCCGTCACGGTTGTGGATCGGGGCGGCGGAATCCTCGATCGCGGACTCGAAGCCGTCGCGGCGAACCAGCACGCTGTCCGTCCCCAGTCCCACGGTTTCGTCATCCGCCATGGCACGCAGCATGGGATTGGCTGCGGCGAGGCGGGTCGTGCCGTCGAGGATGTGGAAGACGTCTGCAACCGGCTGTCCTATTGCATCCTCACACGACCAGCCCGTCATCGTTTCCGCAACCAGGTTCAGGTAGGTCACCCGCCCGTGGATATCGGTCGTCATGACAGCGTCGCCAATGGAATTGAGCGTGACCTGGGCGCGCTCCTTTTCCTCGAACAGGGATTCCTCCGCGGCCTGCAATACGAATTCCGCCTCTTTGCGTTCAGTGATGTCCTCGACCGTTTGTACCAGGCCAATCCATTTCTTGCCGTCTAGCATGGCTGCGCTATTGACCCGCGTCCAGACGATGCTTTCGTCTCCCTGCAAAAACCGGAATTCCGTCTGGAAGGGTGCATGGCCACGTGCAGCGTCGATCCACTCGGCCCGCACGCGTTCGCGGTCCTCCGGGTGGATCGCCGTGCTCCAGTTTGTGCCCAGCGTCTGTTCCAGGCTCAACCCCGATATCGTGTGATGCGCCTGGTTGGTGTAGATGCAGCTTCCCTCGGCATCCGAGACAAAAATACCCAGCGGCGACGCATCGCTCATCGCGCGAAAGCGTTCCTCGCTGCCTTGCAGCGCGCCCTGGGCTGTTTTGCGATC
Organism: Hydrogenophilales bacterium 12-61-10; assembly: GCA_002279795.1. Classification (GTDB taxonomy): domain Bacteria; phylum Pseudomonadota; class Gammaproteobacteria; order Burkholderiales; family Thiobacillaceae; genus Thiobacillus. The sequence continues at coordinate 52,448 of NCCT01000007.1, read as the reverse complement.
GATGACGTAGCGCAGCGCGCGCGGCAACCAGTGGGCGTCGACATGACCTTTGGATAAATAGTCATGGGCGCCGCGCTGCATGGCCTGGTGAGCGGTGTCTTCATCAGTCAATCCGCTGAGCACCAGGATCAGGGAGTCGGGTGCGGCCTGGAAAATCTGGTCGAACGCCTCGAGGCCGCGGCTGTCCGGTAGCGACAGGTCGAGCAGGACCACCTCGAACCGCTCGCCTTGCAGCCGGTCGAGCGCATCGGCCAGTCGCGCGACCCATTCGACATGAAACAGGCTGTTTTCCGTCCCGGCGAGAGCGGATCATCCTCGATGAGTAAAACGGTGGTTAGGGTGTCATTCATGGCGTGTAATTCTCCGGGGCAGCCCGGACGCGTCCTCACCGGTTGGCGGTGCGCGTCTTGCGATCGGGCCGAATGAGGCTGCTGTGTTGGTTTTAGTGGTTGCGACCCTGGCCGTGGTCATTGCCGTGCTGCTTGTTGTTTTTGTCTTTGTGGCCGTTGTTGCCGCGGTCATGGCGGTCATCCCGGCGTCCGTCGCCACGGTCAGCGCGGCGGTCATGATGCTGGTTCTGGTAATGCGGGACGTACTGGCGTTCATACCAGTTGTTTTGCACGAAGTAGACGCGCTCGCCGCAGGCATTGTATTGGCGGCAGTGCTTGCGCCAGTTTTTCGCATGACCGGGAGGAACGTTCAGATAGATTGGCTGACGGTTGACCGCCGACCGGTAGATGACGCGCGGCTGTTGATAGATCACCTGCGGCTGCGGATAGCCGCCGATGTCGATCTGGCCATAGAAGCCGGGCTGGCCGATGCTGATGGACACGCCGACATCGGCTGCGAGTGCCGGAACCGTGGCGCAAGCCAGTGCTGCTGCGAAGAGGTAGCGTTTCATTGGGGTGCTCCTGGGGTTAAGGGGACGGGATCGAGATTAGTTGAAGTGCACGGCCCATTCCGTGCGCTGACGCGCATAGGCCGTTTCTGCTGAAATCGGATACGAGTGGCGGCGCAGTCCCGGCGCAGCGACTCCGCAGAGCCGTCGCGCCGGGACAGCCAGCGCGCAGCCTTATGCGCGGGGCTCACCCTGGGCGTTAACGGTCACGGTGGAGCCGGGAGGCGCGGTCATCTGCACCTGATGCGACTGGCCGCGAAAGACATAGGTGACGTCCCAGAAGTCGGGGCGCGCCTGGCTGGGAATGCTTTCGCAACGCTGCACGTCCCGGCTCTGAACCGGCTGTCCGCTGCCATCACGACCGATATAGGCACCCACTGCGGCGCCCGCAACGGCACCGCCCGCCGTGGCGATGTCCTGTCCCTGCCCGCCGCCGACCTGGTGGCCGAGAATGCCGCCTATGATCGCGCCGGCAATTGCTCCGGGCACATTGACGTTGCGGCGTTCCTGCGCAATCTCTTCACGCTCGACCCAGCAGCGCTGTTCGGGCGCGCCGACCACCGCATGCACCGAGGTTACGTTGGCCTCATACAGCTGCTCATTGTTGCGACGCTGGAAAGGCTGGTTGGCGAATGGCTGCTCGTCGTTACGGGCATTCGCCTCTACGCTCCGAATCGACGACACGCGGTTATTCAGGCCCATCGCGGTCAGCGACGGGTATTTTCCTGGACGCAGGGTGACGCAGCGGCCGTTGAACTGGGCGTCTTCGCACACTTCCCAGCTGTTGCCCTGAACGATTGCCGACGAGGCACGGTCATTGAATCCCTGGCGTGCAAAGTTGCCAATCTGCTTTTGGCTGGTGAACGACTGGCCCTCAAATCCCTGCCGCTCATAAAAGGTGACCTGTGCGGTCACAGGTATCGGCGCATAGCGACGGTCGTCGATGCGCGTGTTCGCGTCCACGATCCGTGCCGAAGCAATCTGCTTGTTCAATCCCATCTCGGCCAGAGAGGCATATTGCCCCGGGCGCAGAACCTTGCATCGCCCGGTGAAACGGGGGCGCTCGCAGACTTCCCAGCGATCGCCCTGTACCCGTGCAGACGAGGCGCGGTCGTTGAATCCGCGGCGGGCTAAATGGCCGATGGGCTTCTGGGTGGTGAACGACGGGCCTTCAAACCCGTTGCGCTCAAAGAACGTGATCTGTGCGACCTGCGGGGCGGGCGCATAGCGGCGCTCGTCGATGCGCGCATTGCGGTTCACCTCGCGCACGGAAGACACGCGATCGTTCAAGCCGATCGCGTCCAGCGAGGGATAGTTGCCAGGCCGCAGGACGACACAGCGGCCTGCATAGCGGGCGTCGTCGCAGACTTCCCAGCGCGCTCCTCTGACCACAACCGACGAGGCGCGGTCATTGAAGCCCTCACGCGCAAAATTGCCAACCGGCGCGTTTGTCGAAAACGTGCGTCCATCAAACTCCGGGTGTTCATAAAAAGTAACCTGTGCGGCTGCCTGGGCGGCAATCGCCGCGCCGGCTGCTGCTAGCATGATTCTCAGTAGTGTGTTCATTGACGTCTCCTGTGGGAGGGATACGAAACGCGAATCCGATCGAAGCGCAGACCGGTCCGCGAGGGGCATTCCCGAACCTGCACGATTGCGCAGGCTTGATGGCTACGTCTGTTCGGGAACGCACACAAGTCGTTTTCCCTGCAGCGCAAGCGCGATTTTTCAATGTACGCCAGCGCACAGAATGCCATCGGGCTTTGCCCTACGATCAGTGCCTATCCGGTGCGAGCTTTCACAGTCGATCCGGCTTGCTCGCGGAGGGCTCGATGCCGTCCGATCCACACTGTGATTATTTTTAGGGATTAACCATGAACAAAACATTATTGATGTCCGCAATGCTCGCAACCCTGACCCTGGCTGCCTGTGACAAACCCACGGTGGTCAACGTACCCGCCACGCCGGTTGCGGTTCCAGGCCCGGCAGGTCCGCAGGGCGAAACTGGTAACCAGGGCGCAACTGGCTATCAGGGTAATACCGGTAGCCAGGGTGAAACCGGCAACACGGGCGCAACGGGCTACACAGGTAACGAAGGCGTACAGGGTGAGACCGGCGCAACCGGTAAAACCGGCGATGGCACCACCGTCATTGTGGTCCCCACCGAAACGGCACCTGTGAACTGAATCCTTTCACCCACTCAAGGAGTACTGCATGTTGGGAACCATTTTATTGATCGTCCTGATCCTGATGCTGCTCGGCGCCATTCCAAGCTGGTCGCATAGCAAGAATTGGGGCTATGGTCCCAGCGGCGGCCTCGGCCTGATCGTGATCATCGTCATCGTGCTACTGTTGATGGGGCGCTTGTAACGGGTCGTCATACGGCGATCCGTCTGATATAACTGCGCGCAAGCCCGGTTGGTGGAGGATGGATGGCGGTAAATAAATTGAACTTTGCGGGTGAGTCGCTCATGCGACATCGTCTGCCTTATGGGTCCTTGGTGGCCCTTTTTTTCGTTTCCGGTTGCAGCAGCCTGCCGACCATCGTGCCCGATCTGGCGCACAGGGCCGGACCACCGGTGCAACTGGAAGGCGCGCGTGGCCCGTTGTCGGCCGGACGCAGCCAGGCAATTCTCGATCGGCTTGAAAATCGCAGTCCGGAGACCGGCATTTTCGATCACCATCTGGCGCGCGAGGAAGCCATTGTCGGCAGCCCGTTAACGGCCGGCAATCAGGTGCGCCTGCTGCAGGATGGTCCGGCCACCTACCAGGCGATGTACGCCGCCATCCTGGCAGCGCGCGACCATGTCAACATGGAAACCTACATTCTCGACGCTGATGAAGTCGGGCAGCGCTTTGCCGAGGCCCTGATCGCCAAGCAGCGCGAAGGCGTACAGGTCAATCTGATTCGCGACAGCGTCGGCACCCTGGGCACCCCGGCGCCGTTTTTCCAGCAGATGAGCGACAGCGGGGTGCAGATCCTGGAGTTCAATCCGGTCAATCCCTTGCTGAGCCGCAAGGAATGGAGCCTGAACCAGCGCGACCACCGCAAGCTCCTGATTGTCGACGGCCATACTGCCTTTCTGGGCGGTATCAACATCAGCGGCGTCTACTCCGGAGGCTCGTTTCGTTTCGGGTCGAAGGCCAAGCCCGAAGCGGGGGCAGACCCGGGCCTCGCCTGGCGCGACACCGACCTGCAACTGCAAGGGCCGGTGGTGGCCGAATTTCAGAAGCTGTTTCTCGCAACGTGGGAACAGCAAAAGGGCGCGCCACTCGCTGAAAAAAACTACTTTCCCCAGCCTGAGCGCAAAGGCCGGGAACTGGTGCGCGCGATCGGCAGTTCTCCTGACGATGCCTTCAGCCTGATTTACGCCACGCTGCTCTCGGCCATCAGCAGTGCGGAGGTCAGCGTCAATATCACCAACGCGTATTTCGCCCCCGACCCGCAGCTGCTGGACGCACTGGAAGGAGCGGCCCGCCGGGGCGTCAGCGTCACCCTGATCCTGCCGAGCCAGACCGACTCGTGGCTGGTTTTCCACGCCGGACGCAATTACTACGAGCGGCTGCTGCGCGCGGGGGTGAAAATTTATGAGCGGCGCGGCGTCATCCTGCATTCCAAGACTGCGCTGATCGACGGCGTCTGGGCCACCGTCGGCTCGACCAACCTCGACTGGCGCAGCTTTCTGCATAACTACGAGCTGAACGCCGTGGTGCTGGGGCCGGACTTCGGCCAGCAGGTACAGGCCATGTTCGACAAGGATCTTGCCGAATCCGACGCAATCACGCTCGAAGCCTGGCAGCGCCGCGCGCTCGACCTGCGCCTCAAGGAGTGGTTCGCACGGGTGTGGGAATACTGGCTGTGAGCGCCCAGAGCCCATTCGCGCACTGAACGTGCGTTGCCGGAAAGAGGCCGGACAGGGTTTTTCAGTGGCGAATAGCGCCATGCGTTGGCCACGCACTCAAGCACCACGATGAAAGAGACAGCATGGATCACGACATATCCTTGATCACCACGCTTGCCGCCGGATTTGGCGTTGCCCTGATCCTCGGCTTCATTGCCGAGCGCATGAAAATTCCGGCGCTGGTTGGCTATCTGGTTGCCGGCATCCTCATCGGCCCGGCAACTCCGGGGTTCGTGGCCGACATACACATCGCGTCCCAGTTGTCGGAGATCGGCGTGATGCTGCTGATGTTCGGGGTCGGCTTGCATTTCTCGCTCAAGGATTTGCTTGCGGTGAGACGCATTGCCGTCCCTGGCGCGGTGGTGCAAATGGGGCTGGCAACCGTGCTCGGCATGTTGATCGCCTGGGCTTGGGGCTGGCACTGGGGAAGCGGATTGATATTTGGTTTGTCGCTGTCCTGCGCCAGTACGGTGGTGCTGCTCAAGGCTCTCGAATCCCGGGGTGTGCTCGATTCGATGAACGGACGGATCGCCGTGGGCTGGCTGGTGGTCGAGGATCTGGTCTGTGTGCTGGTCCTGGTGTTGATGCCGCCCCTGGCAGGCGTGCTGGGGGGCACCAGCGCGCCTGTCGCGGATGCCGGCCCGCTCTGGATGACGCTCGGTAAAACCCTGCTCGAGGTGGCCGCCTTCATCGCATTGATGCTGGTGGTCGGTCGCCGTCTGCTGCCGTGGGTGCTGTGGCAGGTTGCACGCACCGGGTCGCGCGAGTTGTTCACCCTGTCGGTGGTCGCTGCCGCGATTGGCATTGCCTACGGCGCGGCGGAACTGTTCAGCGTGTCGTTCGCTCTTGGCGCCTTCTTCGCGGGGACGGTCATGCGCGAATCCGAGTTTAGCCACCGCGCGGCGGAAGAATCCCTGCCGCTGCGCGATGCGTTCTCGGTGCTGTTTTTCGTGTCGGTCGGCATGCTGTTCGAGCCTTCGATTCTGATCGAGCAGCCGCTACGGGTACTCAGCGTGGTCGCCATCATTGTCTTGGGCAAGACGCTGGCGGCGATGGCCCTGGTCATTGCATTTCGCTATCCGCTCAATACCGCCCTGACCGTCGCGGTCAGCCTGGCGCAGATTGGGGAGTTTTCCTTCATTCTGGCCGGTCTCGGGCTGTCGCTCGGCCTGTTGCCGGCCGAAGGCATGAGCCTGGTGCTAGCCGGCGCGCTGATTTCGATCGCACTCAATCCGTTCCTGTTTGTCGCCATCGAGCCATTGCAGCGCTGGCTCCTGGCGCGTTCGGAGCTTGCTCGCAGCCTGGAGCGGCGAGATGACCCCTACGCCGAACTGCCGGCGAGCACTGAACGAAAATACCTCGAAGGGCAGGTGGTCCTGGTGGGTTACGGACGGGTGGGGCAGCGGATCGCCCGGGCGCTGGATGCACGCGGCATTCCTTATGTGGTCGTGGAGCAGAACCGTGAACGGGTGGAAGCGTTGCGCGACACAGGCAGGGTCGCCGTTTCAGGCAATGCCGCAGATCCGGCGGTGCTGATCCAGGCGCATATCGCTCACGCGGCCATGCTGGTTGTCGCCATCCCAGACTTGCTCGACATCCGGCAAATGGCTGATACCGCGCGTGCACTCAATCCGGGGATCGAGATCGTGTTGCGCACGCATAGCGAGGAAGCGTCGCAGCGATTGAGCAAGGATGGGGTGGGCACGGTTTTCTTTGGTGAAGAAGAACTGGCCAAGGGCATGACCAGCCATGTTATGGCGCGTTTTAACCCGCAGCAGGGGGATGCGGCATCAGGTCAGGCTTGATCGGGCAGGTCAGCCGGGTCTCGTCGCGCTGGCGGGCTGCCAAGGGTAATCCAAGCCGCATAAAACGCGGCAGCGGCACTCAGAGTTTCGGGATGTGCAGGGTCCGGCTGATCATCAGCGAGCCGGATGCGGCGAACATCAATACCAGCGGGTGAAGTTGCCAGGGACCGATGTGGATCACGCCGAACCAGAGCTGGTCGCCGACCGCACCGTTCCACGCAGCGAGAGCAATGACGATAACGAGCAACAGCGAGCTGGGTATTGGCGTGCCCTCGAAGTACCTGACCTTGTCGCCGCCTTGCGACAGGGTCTCGGCGCTGATGTTGTAGCGGGCAAGACGGCTGACGCCGCACGCAACGAAGTAGATCAGGATCACGTGATCCCAGAGCCCGTCCATGCCGATGCCGTAGGCGATGATTGCCGGCGCGACGCCAAAGGAAATCATATCGGCGAGGGAGTCGAGCTCGCGCCCCAGCAACGAGGTTTGCTGGCGCCAACGTGCGACGCGGCCATCGAAAACATCGAACACGAAAGCCAGCAAAATCAGGCCGCAGGCAAGCAGAAGGGTTTGCAAGTTCTGGTGCTGCACGTAGTGCATCACGGCAAACAGCGCCCCGACACCGCAGCTTGCATTGCCCAAGGTAAACCAGTCCGCGAGATGGAAGTCGCGGATCATCGAGAAATGCTTGCCTGAATGCATGGTGCGGGTTCCTTGATTGGATTCGTCGGAGCAACCGTTATGGCAGCCGGCCTGACACGACCCGCGCATCAACCCTGGACCGCGAGCACAGGGGTCAGGTGTTGCTCAGCGGCCCGGTCGCGCTGCGACCGATCATGGCCAGAAACTCGCGCCGGGTCGACGCGTCCGAACGGAATGCGCCCAGCATGCGGCTGGTTACCATGGCTGCGCCCGCCTTGTGCACCCCGCGTGTGCTCATGCATTGGTGGTTGCCCTCGATCACCACCGCCACTCCTTTGGGCTGCAAGACGTCGTTCAGCGTATCGGCGATCTGCACCGTCATTCTTTCCTGGATCTGCAGCCGTTTGGCGTAGATGTCGACCAGCCGGGCCAGCTTGGAGATGCCGACCACCCGGTGCGCGGGCAGGTAGGCGATATGCGCCTTGCCGATGATGGGCACCATGTGGTGCTCGCAATGGCTCTCGAAGCGGATATCGGTCAGCACGACCATCTCGTCGTAGCCCTCCACTTCGGAAAAGGTGCGGGACAGCGTCTGCACCGGATCGTGGAGGTAACCGGCGAAAAACTCCTCGTAAGAGCGCACGACGCGCGCCGGGGTGTCGAGCAAACCTTCGCGGGTCGGATCGTCGCCCGCCCAGCGGATCAGGGTACGCACCGCGGCTTCGGCTTCGGCGCGGTCGGGGCGGGCCGAAAGATCAGATGCGGGAAGGATGGAATCGAGGGGAGGGGTCGCCATGCGGAGGTTCCTTTCGTGAGCGTAAAAGAGGGTTGCATGCTGCGTTTCGGCCGCGCCCACAGGTTGGCCCAACGTGCTGTGGGTGGACGGCCAGGCATACGGATCAGGGCTTACCTTGTAGGTGTAGACCGTTCTTCACCGAACAGGCTATCAGAACGATACCGTACCCATCACGCTTGTCATTGCTTAAGTGAGTTTTGATACGGCAAGTCCTGACGCCAGATGGTTCCCGGATTGTGACCGTTAGTCTGTGTTGCGTTTCCCTGTTGGCCCGTTGCAGGCCGAAGCGATCAAGCAATTAACCGCTGAAGATGTACGCACAAACCCGGATGAATCCATCCGCTATGCGTTGCGAGCCGCCACGCTAGTTTCGCAATGCCTGGATAAAACCGTTTTGCAGCAGATCGTTCACCATTTTTTCCAGTTCTGCACAGTGGGGCATTTTGCGGCACAACTCGCCGAACGAAATGCCACCGCCGACGCTAAACAGAATCTGGCGAAACCGGGGCCGCAGCGTGTGACCCAGGTTGAAAATCTCGTCTTGCCCCTTGTCAGTGCGACTCAATTGCATGTTCATTTCCATGGTTGTCTCCTTGAAAGCTAGCAGGCGTTGTCCTGCCTCCCCTCACTTGCATAGGCCGTGCCATGGCTGCTGGAGAATTCCATCTTGTTGATTACTTGCGTATTTATTGCCTCTTTCCCCATGCGAGCTTGCAGCAATCATGCGGCGATTCGACGAGGCGATGGCAGTCAGTTGAAAACCTGACAGGGGGAAGCAGGGGCACCGACAGCGTGTCGGCGCCAGTTATTGCGAAGATGCGGAAAAAAGCAGGACTGGAACAGGCTTGCCTAGCTACGCGAAGCCGTGGTGCGGTTGGCCGATCGGGCGGCGGGCTCGTAATCCCAATGGCGTTTCCACGCTCCCACCACGAGGTTGGGGTATTCCGGCCGTCCAAGACTGCCATTGAAGCGGCCGAGCGCGCGATACAAGTCGCCGCGTTCGATGTCGATGTAATGGCGCAGGATCAGGGCGCCGTAGCGCAAGTTGGTACGCAACTGAAACAGGTTATGTTCGGGGTTGCCGATTGCCTTGACCCAGAATGGCATCACCTGGGTGTAGCCGCGGGCGCCGACCGGCGAAACGGCATATTTGCGGAAGCCGCTTTCAACCTGAATCAGGCCCAGCAACAGTTGCGGATCGACGCCTGCGCGCGAGGCTTCCCAATGCAGCGTGGTCAGGAATTCGAGCCGCTCGGCTTCGTCCGGCATGCGCTTGGCCAGGCGCCGCGACATGTCTTTCAGCCAGGCGGTTTCATCCGCAACATTGGAAAAAGCGGTACGCGTGATCGGCGTGTCGGCCAGTCCCCGCTGCAGCGACGAGCGCACATTGGCTGACAGGGCCTCTTCGCGCTGGCCGCCTGCGTAGGAGGCCGGCGCCAGCAGCAGGGTGGCAATCAGCAGTCCGATATGCGTCGCTTTATTCATGTCAGTGCTCCATCAGTCCTGTCAAAAACTCTTTTGCGTCAGCGAGCGCGATTTTTTGCGCTTCGTCACTTTGGCCGGTTGCTGCCCGGCGCGGCTGGTATTCGATGACGCCATCCTTCAGTCCGCGTTCGCCTACCGTCACGCGGTGCGGGATGCCGATCAGTTCGGCATCGGCAAACATCACGCCCGGGCGATCGTCACGGTCGTCCAGCAAAACATCGAACCCGGCTGCGGTCAGTTCAGAATACAACGCGTCAGCTGCCGTTTTAACCATCTCGCTCTTGCCGTAGCCTATGGCCACAATCACCAGCAAGAAAGGTGCCATGCTCGTTGGCCAGACGATGCCGCGGGCATCATGGTGCTGTTCGATGGCTGAGGCGACGATGCGTGACACGCCTATACCATAGCAGCCCATTTCCATTGCCTGCGTCTTGCCTGCTTCGTCCAGATAGGTCGCGTTCATTGCCAGCGAATATTTGTTGCCAAGCTGAAACACGTGCCCAACCTCGATCCCGCGACACAACTGCAGGCTTCCCCTGGCATCGGGGCTGGGATCGCCAGGGACGACATTCCTTATATCGGCTACAAAATCCGGTTCCGGTAGGTCGCGTCCGAAATTGACCCCGGCCAGGTGAAACTTGGGCTTGTTGGCGCCACAGACAAAATCGCTCATTGCGGCAACGGTGTGGTCGGCAATGACACGCATTTTGGCGCGGTCGATGCCGACCGGGGTCGCCGCGCAGCAACAGAATGACCATCTGCTCACCCGTATCGCCGCCCACCATGCCCGCAATCAGCTTGACGGTGCGGGTAAGCGGAAGGTCGAGCAATGCGGCTACGTCTTCGCAGGTGGTTTGTTTCGGCGTGTCCACTTCGTGCAGCGTTTCCGCAGGCGCGGCGCGCGGCGTGGCGGGGGCGAGCGCCTCGGCGAGTTCGACGTTGGCCGCGTAGTCCGACTCCGGGCAATAGGCGATCAGGTCTTCGCCGGAATCGGCCAGCACGTGGAATTCATGCGAACCCGAGCCGCCGATAGCGCCGGTGTCGGCCGCCACCGCGCGGAAAGTCAGACCCAGTCGCGTGAATACGCGGGTGTAGGCGGCATACATGGTCTGGTAGGTGTCGATCAGGCTGTCGCGGCTGGCATGGAAGGAGTAGGCGTCCTTCATCAGGAATTCGCGTGCGCGCATGACGCCGAAACGCGGGCGGATTTCGTCGCGGAATTTCATCTGGATCTGATAGAAGCTGACGGGTAATTGCCGGTAGCTTTTGATCTCGCGGCGTGCGACGTCGGTGATGACCTCCTCATGGGTGGGGCCGAAACAAAAATCCCGCTCGTGGCGATCCTTGATTTTCAGCATCTGCGGCCCGAAAACGGCCCAGCGCCCGGTTTCCTGCCACAGTTCGGCTGGCTGCACGGCAGGCATCAGGAGTTCGATCGCGCCCGCGCGGTTCATTTCTTCCCGCACAACCGCCTCGACCCGGCGCAGCACGCGCAAGCCCAGCGGCATCCAGGTGTACAAGCCCGACCCCAGTCGCTTGATGAGGCCGGCGCGCAACATCAGCTTGTGGCTGATCAGTTCGGCATCGGAAGGGGCTTCTTTAGTGGTGGAAATGAAAAACTGGCTGGCGCGCATGGGGAAACAGGGCAAAAAATACGAAGGGCGGAATTTTACCGCGCGGACGTGTAATCTTCCGCGCTCGATTTTGGGGATGAACATGGCCATGCGCTTGAAAATGGGCAAACGTCGGGCAGACGATGCCGGGCTGGAAGTGATCGAGGAACGTGGGATGCGCGTGCTGCATCTGGGCAGCCGCGCGATTCAGAGCGCGATGCGGATCACCCGGCCGTGGGACCTTGAACTGGGCTATACCCGCGCAATGATGGCCGTTTTGATGTTCAATCCGACGCCGGCGGAGGTGTTGATGATTGGCCTTGGCGGCGGCTCGCTGGCCAAGTTTATCCGCAAGCAGCGTCCGCAGACCTGCATTACGGCGGTGGAAATCGATCCCCGGGTGATCGCCGCTGCCCGTACGCATTTCGACGTGCCGCCGGACGACGAAACGCTGACGGTAGTAGAAGCGGATGGTGCGCTCTACATGCGTCAGCACGCCAGCAGCGCCGACTTCATCCTGCTTGATGGCTTTGATTCCGGTAACCAGGTGGAAGCCCTGGCGACACAGACGTTCTATGCGGCCTGTCGTCGCGCATTGCGGCCAGGTGGGGTGCTGGTGGTGAACTTATGGGGGCGTGACAGCGATTTTGCCGAATATTTTGCACGCCTGACACGCGCATTCGACGGTGAGGTGGGCTGGCTGTCGGTGCAGAACAAAACCAATGTGATCGTGTTTGCTTTTGCCGAACCGGGCGCAATGCAGCGGCTGGATGCCATTCGCCCACGGCTGGCGGAGCTGTCAACCCGTTATGGACTTGATCTGCGCGGCTTTGCGAGAGATTTTCAGTGGGCTGCAGACATTGCGCCGCTGATCGACTGACCCCATCGCAAGCAAGCGCCGGATGCCCGTTCCGGTCCGATCGAAAACACTTTATAAACCGTTTAAGTCAATATAAACAATGGGTAATGGCATGTTTTGCGCCGCGTCCGGTTTGCAATTTCCGGTGGGTGTGAAAGACGCGTCCGGTTTGCAATTTCCGGTGGGTGTGAAAGAATACAGGCAATCAAACTTTACTGATGGTGGCGGCCATGATCGACCGAGAAGGTTACCGCCCGAACGTAGGCATTGTCCTGTGCAATGCGAACAACCAGGTCTTCTGGGGCAAGCGCATTAATCAGCACGCCTGGCAGTTTCCCCAGGGTGGTATTAACGCCGGAGAAACGCCGGAACAAGCCATGTTCCGGGAATTGCAGGAAGAGGTAGGGTTGTTGCCCCAGCATGTCCGCATCCTGGGGCGCACGCGTGAATGGTTGCGTTATGACGTGCCGACGCACTGGACGCGTCGCGACAATCGCGGGCTGTATCGCGGTCAGAAGCAAATCTGGTTTTTGCTGCGATTGACGGGCCGTGATTGCGATGTTGCGTTGCGTGCCAGCAGCCATCCGGAATTCGACGCCTGGCGCTGGAATGAATATTGGGTGCCTACCGATGCGGTGGTCGACTTCAAGCGTGAGGTATACCGGCTTGCGCTTGAGGAGCTCGAGCGATATCTGCATAAAGATGTGCGCCATGTACGGCAGCCGCCATGTCGGCCCTATGATCGTCGGGGCCCAGCGCTGGACTTGCAACTCAAACCCTGAAGTCGGGGCAGTGGAGGTGTGATGAAAATTTGTGCCTATGCCTCCACCACGCTGACTGTCAACTCGGCGGCCCAGCCCGGTTTGCCCCTCTGGCAGATCGCCCCCACGCATGACAGCGCGGGTCAGCGTCTCACCGATTTCATGATGCTGATTCCCCGTCTGCGCAGCCGACCACCCATCGAGATCGAGCGTGTCTCGCGGGGTATTCAGGCGATTCTGACTTTGCATCAGGATGTGGTGTTTGCCGACCTCAACCTGAAGCTCAATTTATTATGGGTGTCCTTGCGCCCCCGCCAGGGAGCAATCAGCGAGCTTGCGGCCGCGATCCGTCTGAACGTGCCCGAGGCCGTCCTGATCGCACACTACGTCAAACCTCGCTAGTTGGCCACTGCCGTATTGACAACAGGCAAATGTCGTTAATGTCCTTGTAAACGGCATGGAATCCCGCACATTTCCTCTATACAAGTCAAATTGAGTCGCACCTATTTAGACGGAATTCGTTAAAATGAGCGATTACTTATAAACCCGCTGGAGCAAATATGGCCGTGTCCGAACTTCAGGTGCAAACCGCACTGCAAGCCTTGATTGATCCGAATACCCAAAAAGATTACATCTCGACCAAATCCGCTCGCAACATCAAGATCGATGGCGGCGCTGTGTCGCTGGATATCCTCCTGGGCTATCCCGCACAGAGCCAACTGGACAGCATCAAGCAACAAGTCGAAGGCGTCATCAAGGCGATCGACGGTGTTACCAGCGCGACTGCCAACGTCAGTTTCAAGATTGTGTCGCATAGCGTGCAGCGTGGCGTCAAGCTGATCCCGGGCGTAAAAAACATCATCGCCGTTGCCTCTGGCAAGGGTGGCGTCGGCAAATCGACTACGGCTGTCAACCTGGCCTTGGCGCTGTCTGCCGAAGGCGCCAGCGTGGGCATGCTGGATGCCGATATTTACGGACCCTCGCAGCCGACCATGCTCGGGATCACTGAAAAGCCTGAATCGACTGACGGCAAGAATCTGGATCCGCTGATGGGCCATGGTATTCAGGCCATGTCGATCGGCTTCCTGATCGACGTCGAAACCCCCATGGTCTGGCGTGGCCCGATGGTTACCCAGGCACTGGAGCAGTTGCTGAACAATACCAACTGGAAAGATCTCGACTATCTGGTGGTCGATCTGCCCCCAGGAACCGGCGATATCCAGTTGACGCTTGCACAACGCGTGCCGGTGACGGGTGCCGTGATTGTGACCACGCCGCAGGACATCGCCTTGATCGATGCACGCAAGGGTCTGAAAATGTTCGAGAAAGTCGGTATTCCGATCATTGGCGTGGTGGAGAACATGAGCCTGCATATTTGTTCGAAATGCGGCAACGAGGAGCGCATCTTCGGCGAAGGCGGCGGCGAGCGTATGTGCAAGGACTACAGCGTGGAATTCCTTGGTGCGTTGCCTCTGGACGGCGCGATCCGTGCCGATACCGATTCCGGCAAACCCTCCGTCGTGTCTGACCCGAACGGTCGCGTGACCGATATCTACAAGCAGATTGCACGTCGCGTTGCCGTCAAGATTGGCGAAACTGCTGTCGACCACTCTGCCAAGTTCCCAAGTATTGTGATTTCCAATACCTGATGAGCATCAAGTCCGACCGCTGGATCCGTCGCATGGCGACGGATCACGGCATGATCGAGCCATTTGAACCCGGTCAAGTCAAAGCGGTCGGCGGCCGCTCGATTGTTTCGTACGGCACGTCAAGCTACGGCTACGACGTGCGTTGTGCGGATGAATTCAAGCTGTTCACCAACATCAACAGCACGATCGTCGATCCCAAAGCGTTTGATCCGAATTCTTTCGTCGAAGTCAAAGGCGATTCCTGCATCATCCCGCCGAACTCCTTTGCGCTCGCGCGCACCGTGGAATATTTCCGAATTCCCCGGAGTGTCTTGACGATTTGTTTGGGCAAGAGCACTTATGCCCGCTGCGGCATTATTGTCAATGTGACCCCGCTTGAACCTGAGTGGGAAGGTCATGTGACCCTCGAATTTTCCAATACCACGCCACTCCCTGCGCGCATCTACGCCAACGAAGGCGTTGCACAGATGCTGTTTCTCGAATCCGATGAGGAATGCGAAGTTTCATACAAGGATCGCGGCGGTAAATACCAAGGCCAGATGGGCGTTACCCTGCCAAAAATCTGATGTAGGTCAGGTTTTAACTTCCAGGTCGTACAATCCGCGACTTTCTTACGACCTTCCAAAGGTTCCGCCATGCGCTTTCGCTTTCCCGTCGTCATCATTGACGAAGACTTTCGTTCTGAAAATGCCTCGGGCTTGGGTATTCGAGCGCTTGCCGATGCCATTGAAAAAGAAGGTATCGAGGTGCTGGGCGTCACCAACTATGGCGATCTGACTTCGTTTGCGCAGCAGCAGGCGCGTGCCTCAGCCTTTGTCCTGTCGATCGACGATGAAGAGTTGGCCGGAAGTGCTGAAGACGCCCAGGCTGCACTGCAAAAACTGCGTGGGTTTGTTGAAGAAGTACGTTTTCGCAATGCCGAAATCCCGATTTTTCTGCATGGCGAAACCCGCACTGCGCGCCACATTCCGAATGACATCCTGCGTGAACTAAACGGTTTCATCCACATGCTGGAGGACACGCCGGAGTTTCTCGCACGTTACATTCTGCGCGAAGCGCGCACCTACCTCGATTCGCTGGTTCCGCCGTTTTTTCGTGCATTGACCCACTATGCTGCAGATGGATCGTATTCGTGGCATTGCCCGGGTCATTCGGGTGGCGTTGCGTTTTTGAAATCGCCCATCGGCCAGATGTTTCACCAGTTTTTTGGCGAGAACCTGTTACGCGCTGACGTCTGCAATGCCGTTGACGAGTTGGGACAACTGCTAGACCACACGGGTCCCGTTGCTGCATCCGAGCGCAATGCTGCACGCATTTTCAATTGCGACCATCTATTCTTTGTGACCAACGGCACTTCATCGTCGAACAAGATGGTGTGGCACGCAAACGTCGCGTCGGGTGACATCGTCGTGGTTGACCGAAATTGCCACAAGTCGATTTTGCACGCGATCATCATGTGCGGTGCGATCCCGATCTTTTTGACGCCGACGCGCAATCACTACGGCATCATCGGGCCGATTCCGATGGACGAATTCCGCCCGGAAAACATCGCCCGAAAAATCGCCGCACATCCTTTCGCCAAGCACGCAAAGGGCGGTCCGCGCATTCTCACGATCACGCAATCGACCTACGACGGAATTTTGTACAACGTCGACATGATCAAGGAGTTGCTGGGCGACACGGTCGATACGCTGCATTTTGATGAGGCTTGGCTGCCGCACGCAACTTTCCATGATTTTTATCGCGGCATGCACGCCATCGGCAAGGACAGGCCGCGTGCAGAGAATGCCTTGGTGTTCGCCACCCAGTCGACTCACAAGCTGTTGGCCGGCTTGAGCCAAGCCTCGCAAATTCTGGTGCAGGACGCCCAGAATCGAAAGCTCGATTTCCATCGCTTTAATGAAGCGTACTTGATGCACATGTCGACCAGCCCGCAGTACGCGATCATCGCTTCGTGCGACATTGCTGCGGCGATGATGGAGCCGCCCGGCGGCACCGCGTTGGTTGAGGAGTCAATCAAGGAAGCACTCGATTTCCGCCGTGCCATGCGCAAAGTCGATGGCGAATTCGGTGATTCATGGTGGTTCCAGGTGTGGGGACCGAACGATTTTGCCGAGGAAGGCATCGGCGAGCGCGAGGATTGGGTGCTCACAGCCAACGACCGCTGGCATGAGTTCGGCAATATCGCGCCCGGCTTCAACATGCTTGACCCGATCAAGGCCACGCTCATTACGCCGGGTCTGGACATGGATGGTGCCTTTGCCGACACGGGTATACCCGCCTTGATCGTGACCAAATACCTGGCTGAACATGGCGTCATCGTCGAAAAAACGGGGCTGTATTCTTTCTTCATCATGTTCACCATCGGTATCACCAAAGGCCGCTGGAACACGCTGGTCACGGCGCTGCAGCAATTCAAGTCGGATTACGATCAGAATCAGCCGCTTTGGCGTGTCTTGCCCGAGTTTGTCGTCAAGCATCCACGCTACGAGCGAACTGGGTTGAAAGAGTTATGTGACCAGATTCACACAGTCTACAAAGCCAACGATGTCGCCCGTTTGACGACGGAAATGTATTTGTCCGAGATGGATCCGGCGATGAAACCGGCTGATGCTTTTGCCAAGATGGCGCATCGTGAGATCGAGCGTGTCGAAATCGACAAACTCGAAGGCCGCATCACAGCCATGTTGGTCACACCGTATCCGCCGGGTATTCCCTTGCTGATCCCCGGCGAGCGGTTCAATGCCACGATTGTCCGATACCTGCAATTTACGCGTGACTTCAATGGACGTTTCCCCGGCTTCGAGACGGACGTGCACGGCTTGGTCGAGAATGGGGATGAAGGCAAGTATTACGTCGATTGCGTACTCAGTAGCGACGAACCGATGCGCCCTGTGCTTGATTAAATAGACAAAAAGCGTAATATGCACAGTCCCCGGTTCGCCGGGGATTGCTTTTTGACCGGGGCGGTTTTTGCCTCGGCCAATTTAACCTTGCTCCACCGCACCGCACCGCAGCGGGGGGCTTAACCGAAAGGAATTTTAATGCGGCATTACGAAATCGTATTTATCGTCCATCCGGATCAAAGCGAGCAAGTGCCCGCCATGATCGAGCGTTATCGCGCAAATATCTCCGCACGTGGTGGCAGCATCCATCGTCTGGAAGACTGGGGCCGGCGTCAGATGGCTTACCCAATCCAGAAAATTCACAAGGCGCATTACGTGCTGATGAATATCGAATGCGACCAGGAAACCCTGGACGAACTCGAACATGGCTTCAAGTTCAATGATGCCGTGCTGCGTCACCTGACCATCAAGCGTAAAGCCGCCGAAACCACGGCATCGCCGATGATGAAGGAAGAAAAATCGCGCGACATGATGGAAGGCGCCAAGTCCGAGACTGCCAAGGCCGAAGTTGCCGTCGAGCAGCCCGCAGCAGCCTGAATGCGTGAATAGGCTGGTCATCAGCGGAACGCTTACCCAAATAGACCCTTTGCGTTACAGCCCGGCTGGCGTGCCGATAGTCGAAGCGGTGGTTCATCATCGCAGCAGTCAGGCTGTCGCCAACCAGGCAAGACAGGTGGAATGTGAGTTGACGATGCAGGCGAGTGGATCGCTCGCCAGTCAGCTGGCAAAGATCACCGTTGGTACGCAGGTCAGGATGGAAGGTGCGTTGAATCGACGCAGCGTGAACAGCCGACAACTTCTCTTGATATTGAATCGAATCGAAAAGGAATAATCATGGCACGTCCCATGGGTGGTAAATCCGGCGGCAAGTTCGCCAAAAAAGGGGGTCGCGATAGCGGCAATCGTGGTCTTTTCAAGCGTCGCAAGTTCTGTCGCTTTACCGTCGACAAGGTGGTTGAAGTTGATTACAAGGACATCGAAGTGCTGAAGGAATTCATCGCTGAAAACAGCCGCATCATCCCGGCGCGCATCACCGGCACCAAGGCGCATTACCAGCGCCAGTTGGGCACCGCGATCAAGCGTGCGCGTTTCCTCGCGCTGATGCCTTACACCAATCTGCATTAAGGAGACGACCATGCAAATCATTCTGATGGACAAAGTCGTCAACCTGGGCAATCTGGGCGATGTGGTTAAGGTCAAAGATGGCTATGCCCGCAATTTCCTGATCCCTTCGGGGCGTGCACGTCGTGCAACGCAAGCCAATATGGCTGCGTTTGCGGCGCAGAAGGCTGAACTCGAACGCCTGGCTGCAGAGAAGCTCGCCGATGCTCAGCGTCGTGGCGAGAAACTGGAAGGCAGCAGCGTAAAAATCAGCCAAAAAGCTGGCGTTGATGGCCGTCTGTTTGGCTCCATCACCAACGCAGACATTGCGGATGCATTGAAAACGCAAGGCCATGACGTCGCGAAGGCCGATGTGCGCCTGCCAGAGGGCCCGCTGAAGGCCATCGGCGAATACGGCGTGGTGTTGGCGCTGCATACCGATGTCACTGCGAACATTACCGTGGTGGTAACCGGCGAACAGTAATTCACCGGGCATGCCGAAAAAGGGAGCCGGTGGCTCCCTTTTTTTATACCTTTCTGTTCAGACATTATCCACAGCCTTATCCCTTGGTTGGCATAGGCGCGAAGACTAAAATCCTGCCATGGCCGCCATCTATCCGTTATCCGCAAGTACCGATCCCCAACTGGCGCAAATGCGTTTGCCACCCCACTCGCTTGAGGCTGAACAAGCTGTACTGGGTGGCCTGTTGCTGGACAACAGTGCGTGGGACCGCATTGGCGACGTGATATCGGAAAGCGACTTGTATCGTCAGGATCATCGGCAGATTTTGCGCGCGATCGTGCGGCAGATTGCGGAAAACCGGCCGGCTGATGCCGTAACGGTAGCGGAAGCCCTCCAGTCGCTCGGTCATCTTGAAAGCGTAGGCGGGCTCGCCTATATCGTTGCGCTGGCAAGCAATACGCCTTCTGCGGCCAACATTCGTCGCTACGCCGAAATCGTGCGAGAGCGTTCGGTGATGCGGCGGCTTGCCGAAGTGGCGACGGGCATTGCCGACACGGCGTACTCCCCGGGCGGACGTAGTGCCTCGCAATTGCTCGACGAAGCCGAGGCCAAGGTGTTCGAGATTGCTGAGTCGGGTAGCCGCGGACAGGTGGGCTTTGTTGAAATCAAGCCCTTGCTGAAAGAGGTCGTCGAGCGCATCGACGAGCTGTATCACCGGGATAATGACTCGGGCATCACCGGCGTGCCGACCGGTTTTCATGATCTGGACCAAAAAACTTCCGGCTTGCAGCCAGGCGACCTGGTGATCGTCGCCGGGCGCCCGTCGATGGGAAAAACTGCGTTTTCGATCAACATCGCAGAAAACGTGGCGCTCGATACTGGTTTGCCGGTGGCTGTGTTCTCGATGGAAATGGGCGGCGCGCAACTGGTGATGCGGATGATCGGTTCGGTCGGCAAATTGGACCAGCATCGGCTGCGCACCGGCAAACTGGGCGAGGACGACTGGCAGCGGCTCACGTACGCGCTCGGCAAGCTCAATGAGGCGCCGGTCTTCATTGACGAGACTCCGGGGCTCAACGTGCTGGAGTTGCGTGCCCGTGCGCGGCGACTGATGCGTCAGTGCGGCAAGCTGGGCCTGATCGTGATCGACTATTTGCAACTGATGTCGGGCAGCGGTAGCGGTGGCGGCAATGAAAACCGGGCAACCGAGATTTCAGAAATCTCGCGCGCATTGAAAGGCCTGGCCAAGGAATTGCAGGTGCCGGTGATCGCACTGTCGCAGCTGAACCGTGGACTGGAGCAACGGCCCAATAAGCGTCCGGTGATGTCCGACCTGCGCGAATCAGGCGCCATCGAGCAGGATGCCGATGTCATCCTGTTCATCTATCGCGACGAGGTCTACAACCCTGATACGCAGGACAAGGGCACAGCGGAAATCATCATCAGCAAGCAGCGTAACGGCCCGATTGGCACCGTTCGGCTTGCCTTCATCGGCGAATACACGCGCTTCGAATCGCTGGCGCAGCCCGGCTCGTATTGAGCGCATGCGTCCCATCCAGGCGCGAATTTCTCTCGGTGCGCTGGCGCACAACCTGCGGATTGCGCGTAACCACGCGGGTAGGGCGCGTATCTTTGCGGTGGTCAAGGCAAATGCTTATGGCCACGGCTTGTCGCGTGCGCGACGGGCGCTGGCATCGGCCGACGGCTTTGCCGTGTTGACGCTGGAAGAAGCGGCCAATCTGCGTTTAATGGGCGTGCAGCAGCCGATTTTGCTGCTCGAGGGCTTGTTTGGCGCAGATGAAATCGCGACGTGTTCCGAGCTGGACTTATGGCCGGTACTGCATCATGCCGCGCAGCTCGACTGGCTGCAGCGGCTGCCTCCGGCACGTCCGATACAGGTTTTTCTAAAATTCGATAGCGGCATGCACCGGTTGGGTTTTCCGCTTGAAGAACATGCAAGCATCGTCAAGCGGGTACGCAATCTGCCGGGTGTCGCCGGGGTCACATTGATGACTCACTTTGCGCAAGCAGATGAAGCCGTCGGGGTCGATTGGCAATTGCAGCCGTTTCTGCGCGAGATGGCCGAGCATGCGCTGCCCTGGAGCAGTGCCAATTCAGCGGCGCTATTGCGTTATCCCGAAGCGCAGGGCACATGGGTGCGCCCCGGCTTGATGCTGTATGGTGCGTCGCCTTTCGCTGAGGTGTCCGCTGAAGAATTAGAACTTCGACCCGTCATGACGCTACAGTCCGAAATCATTAGCGTGCAGACCCTGAAGGCAGGCGAGGCTGTAGGCTATGGCCAGTTGTATCGTGCTGACCATGCAATGCGGGTCGGTGTGGTTGCCTGTGGTTATGCCGATGGTTATCCGCAAAATGCGCCCACAGGAACGCCGATTGTGGTCAATGGTCGCTTGACCCGAACAATTGGCCGGGTATCGATGGATATGCTGACGGTCGATTTGGATGGATGCGCTGATGCCGGCGTGGGCGCTCCAGTCGTGCTGTGGGGAGAAGGGCTGCCAGTGGATTCGGTTGCCGCTGCCGCTCGAACCAGCAGTTATGAACTGCTGTGTGCTCTGGCTGCCCGTGTTTCAGTGCAGGAAACCGACTGAAAAAGCATTAATAGCTGATGCCGAACGACGAGTCGCGGGTTCCCGGCGGCATGGGCAGCCCGGCATAGCGCATGGCCTGGGCAACCGGTCCCAACGGAAATAGTTTGTAGAGGTGTGTGTGCCCACCCGCTCCGGCAAACTCTTCTTCCAGGGTATGCGCCAGGATGTGGGCATTGAGGGTGCCGCCGTGGTCGGCGTAGCAATCGCGCAAGTAGCGAATGATGGCCAGATGGTCGTCGCTGAGTTCAAGTCCGTCCTGTTTCGCCATTGCGATGGCCTGTGCTTCGGTCCATCCGTCCAGTTCAGTCAGGTGGCCATGCGTTGGGGACTCGCTGTCTTCCTGCTTGACCATTTGTTTGTTGCCCAGCATGAGGGACTCCTTGGGCTGACGGAGACTTTTTTATAGCGGCTGTCGACTAAAAGCCAAGATTGGGTATGGGTGGAACGAAGCATTCGAGATGACGTTCCCCGAGGATGAATTGGGTGCATTCAAGGTCGAGGACTGCATCCCCCAAGGCTTTGGAAAACATTTCGATATCAGCAATGGCGGGGTAGCTTTCCATCCAGGTTGTTGGATCGTCGCATCGGTGCATGCGATGCGGTGGCTGGCCGCAATGTCTGGCCATCGTCAGCAGCAAGGTGTCGATCTGGTCGCCTGCCAGGTCGGCCTTTGTCAGATCGATCCGGTAATAGACATAGACGTGCCGCACTTACTCGGGGAGCGTGTAGGGCAGGGGTTTGAGCGTGAGCGCCGCGCCGTCGGCGGCTTTCAGGTGCAGGGTCTGGGTCTGTGCGCTTTCGACCTGGGCGACGACCAGCACATCGAAACCGCCGCCGGGTGCCGGCGCCGCATTGACTACCGTGCCGGTGGCCTGGCCTTCGATGTCGGCGCTGAATAAAGCGTCCCCTGGTGCCGCTTCTGCATCGACATGTGCCAGAAACATGCGGCGCTTGAGCTTGCCCAGATACTGGCTGCGCGCGACGATCTCCTGGCCGGGATAACAGCCTTTTTGAAAACTTACGCCGCCAATGACTTCGAGGTTGACCATTTGTGGCACGAACTGCTCCTGGGTCGCAGTGACGATCATCGGGATCCCTGCATTGAGCCGTAGCCAGTCCCACACTGGCGCGCCGACTGGGGTGGCAAAAGCGCACAGGCTTTGCCATACCTTGGCGGCATGCCCGGGCGCGACCGACAACACGAACTTGTCGTCGCCGACCCGAATCACCAAACCGTCCTCAACTGTGACCGAACTCATGGCCGTCTCGGGAGTCGTGCCCAGTGCGGCATTGACCGCTGCGGCTGCCTGCTTGCCAGCAACCACCAGGCGCACATTGTCATCGCTGGCGTCGCGCGCCTGGACTTTGGCCCGCATGATGAACATGGTCAGGCGCTTCTGTACGCTGGGAAGAATGTCCCCTGCCAGTTGCAGGCAGTAATCGTCGGCTTGCCGCCACATCAGAAAGTTGCCCAGCAGGCGTCCCTTGGGGCTGCAGTAGGCATTCCATTGCGCGCTGTCGGCGTGCAGACCGCGAACGTCGTTGGTCAATTGGCTTTGCAGAAAGGTCGCAGTATCGTCACCCGCAAAAGCAATGACGCCAAGTTGCGACAGGTCTGACACGATCGTGCCGTCCACAGCTGCCGCGCGCTCACGGACGGGGTCGCCAAAATGCAGCACGCCGCGATCTTCGATCAGCGCGCCTTGGGATTGCAGAAAAATTTTCCAGGATTCGATCACGTTACTATTCCGGCAGGTTTAACCGGTGAAAGTGTACACGCGGATGCGCGAGATAGAGCTCAAGTCCTCACGTCTGTTGGGGCTGTTGTGGGCAGGGATGGCGCTGTTGGCGCTGTTTGCGATCGGGCTCGCGGCGCTGCCGGACAGCGTGCAATGGGTGCTGGCTGCCGGAATGGCAAGCTTGTTTGGCTGGAAATGGCGGCAGGCATTGCCGCTGCCGCGCCTGCGAATTGCCACTGATGGCGCGCTGCAAATGCTGGGCGAGGCGGACGCGTGGTGCGATATCGACGTGTTGGGCGACAGTTTTGTGGCGACCGGTTTGATCGTGCTGCGTTATCGACTGGAAGGACGGATATGTCCCAGCCTGACGCTGCTGCCTGACAGTGCCGCAGCCGACGACTTGCGCCGGATCAGGGTGTCTCTGCGCTGGACACGCCGCACACGCTCGGACACATCGTCCCCGGACGCGGGTTGAGCACGGTGTTGCCGGCAACCGGCAGGGTGTCGGGGTAGTCGCGGCTGAAATGCAGGCCGCGGCTTTCCTGCCGCAACTGCGCCGAGCGAATGATGAGGTCGGCGCTTTGCACCAGATTGCGTAGCTCGATCAGATCGTTGCTGACGCGGAAGTTGCGGTAGAACTCGTCGATCTCGGCGCGCAAAAGGCGGATGCGGTGGGCAGCGCGCACCAGCCGCTTGTTGGTGCGAACGATGCCGACGTAGTCCCACATGAAACGCCGCAGCTCGTCCCAGTTATGCGAGATGACCACTTCCTCGTCGGCATCGGTGACGCGCGAGGCATCCCATGCCGGCAGTTCCAGCGCGGGTGCGGGCGGTGTATGCAGAATGTCCGCAGCCGCGGCATGGCCGAATACCAGACACTCGAGCAGCGAGTTCGACGCCAGCCGGTTTGCACCGTGCAGCCCGGTGAAGGTGACTTCTCCGACCGCATGCAGGTTGCATAAATCGGTGCGGGCATCGATGTCGGTGACCACGCCGCCGCAGGTGTAGTGCGCGGCGGGCACCACCGGGATAGGCTGCCGGGTAATGTCGATACCGAGTTCGAGACAGCGGCGGTAAATAGTCGGGAAATGCTCGCGCACGAATTCAGGCGGTTTGTGGCTGATGTCGAGGTAGACGCAGTCGAGGCCGCGTTTTTTCATTTCGAAGTCGATTGCACGCGCCACCACGTCGCGCGGCGCAAGTTCGGCACGTTCGTCATGCAAATGCATGAAGCGGCTGCCGTCGGGTAGCAGTAAATGTCCGCCTTCGCCGCGCACCGCTTCGGTAATGAGGAAGGACTTGGCGTGCGGGTGAAACAGGCAGGTGGGGTGAAACTGCACGAATTCGAGGTTGGCGACGCGGCAGCCGGCACGCCAGGCCATAGCGATGCCGTCGCCGGTCGACGTGTCGGGATTGGTGGTGTAAAGATAGACTTTGCCCGCGCCGCCGGTAGCCAGCACGGTATGGCCGGCGGCAAAGGTTTCAACTTCGCCGGTGCCTTTGTTGAGGGCATAGGCGCCGTGAATCTGCCGGTCCGAGCCACCTGCGCGCTTGCCGCTGATGAGGTCAATGGCGACGTGCTGCTCGAAGGTGTCGATGTTGGGGTGCGCGCGCACCTTATCGAGCAGGCTGGTTTGCACGGCATGGCCAGTGGCGTCGGTGGCGTGCACGACCCGGCGCTGCGAATGGCCGCCTTCGCGCGCCAGATGCAACCCCCCCGGTGTGTTCGGGTCGGGGGTGAAGGCGACCCCGTTGGCGGTCAGCCAGGCGATCATTTCGCGCGCCTGACTGGCTACCCGATAGGTAACAGCCTCGTCGCACAATCCACCCCCTGCGTTCAGGGTGTCGCGAACGTGTGCCTCGACCGAGTCGCCAGTGTCGACTGCCGCCGCGATGCCGCCCTGAGCCCAGTCGCTTGCGCCATCGGCCATCTGCCGCTTGGTGACGATGGCCACCCGGCGCTGATCGGCCAGCTTGAGCGCAGTGGTCAGCGCGGCAAGGCCGCTACCGAGGATGAGGACGTCATATTTGTGCATGGTGTCGGGAAGAGGATGGCAGGTTGATACTCAGCAAGAATAACTCGGTTCCGGATGAACTTTTTCATTATGCGTCTCTCACAGGTTTGGAATATGCGGTCACGTATACTTCTCACCACAATAAAAAAGCAGCTAGGGAGTTATGTCGGATCGCGAACTGGATCAAGTGTTGGTCGAACGTGCCCAGCAGGGCGACAAGCGTGCGTTCGAGCTATTGGTGATCAAGTATCACCGCAAGCTCGGCCGTTTGCTGTCGCGTATGGTGCGCGATTCGGCCGAAGTCGAAGACATCACGCAGGAGGCCTTCATCAAGGCTTACCGTGCGTTGCCGGGATTTAGGGGGGAAAGTGCGTTCTACACCTGGCTGTATCGCATTGGTGTCAATACCGCGAAAAACTATCTGGTGGCGCGCAAGAAACAGCCGGTGTCGTCGGATGTGCAGGCAGAAGATGCGGAAAATTATGAGGAAGGTGATTTGCTGCGCGAAATTGCCACGCCGGAAACGGAACTTCAGTCCAAACAAATCGCCCAAGCAGTGAATGAAGCAGTTGAGGCTTTGCCAGAGGAATTGCGGACAGCCATCACGTTGCGCGAAATCGAAGGCATGAGCTACGAGGACATCGCGCAAATGATGGATTGTCCGATCGGTACGGTTCGTTCACGAATTTTCCGCGCACGCGAGGCAATTGCAACCAGGATTCGCCCGATGTTGGGCACCAGTCAGGATAAAAGGTGGTAACCATGTCAGCCCTTCGTAAACCCAGTGTTTTGTCTCAAACAGATTATTCGCAGCCAGATGAAAGCAGGCAACTATTGTCCGCTGCCCTGGATGGTGCAGCGACGCCTGCCGAAACCGAGGCGTGCATCACTGCCTTGAAACGCGATGAATCGTTGCGACAGGACTGGTCCGAATACCATCTGATTGGCGACCTGATGCGCGGCGCGGCGCCGGGCTCCGTTGATTTCATGGCTCGCTTCTCCGCACAACTGGCGACCGAGCCAACCGTGCTCGCGCCGCGCCGCAGCGTGTGGCTGCAACGCGTTGCGGTTGCTTCGTTCGCATCGCTTGCCGTGTGGGGCATGGTCACACTCAGTGGCATGCAGCAGGATTCGCCGGCCAGCCTGCCCATGGCGGCGGCGCCAGCCCTTCAGCAACTTGCGCAGGCAACCGTTGCGGTTCGTGACGAGGCTCGCCTGGCACCCTATCTGGTTGCGCATCAGGAGTTTGCCCCGATGGCGGTAGCCTCGCCGTATCAGCGTACGGTTGCGCTTGTCGAGGAGCCTCGTTGATGCGGGCGAAGGTCTGGGCGCAGCGGGCCAACTGGTTTGCTGTGCTCACTGGAAGTCTGGTGTTGTCTGTTTTGATTCTGGTGTCGCCGGCCTATGCAGATAATGGCCTGGATTGGCTTAAACGCGCTGAAACGGCAGCCAGGCAACAGAACTACAGTGGCGTATATGTTTATCATCATGGCGAACACATAGAAGTATTGCGTGTTTTGCATCGCGTCGATGCAAAGGGCGAGCAGGAAAAAGTCGAAGTACTGGACGGAACACCGCGCCAGTTTTTGCGTATCAATAATGATGTTTACTGTCATCTTCCGGGTGGCAAACAGGTCAGGCTGGAGCGCAATGCGCCACGGCGCTTTTTCCCTGCTTTGCTGCCGGCAAACCCGGCCATGTTGCTGGATTATTACAACGTCAAACTGGGCGGCATCGAACGCGTGGCAGGGCGCCCGTGCCAGGTCCTCTTGCTGGAACCCCGTGACGGCTATCGCTACGCCTACAACCTCTGGCTCGACAGGGCGACTGGTCTGCCTCTCAAGTCACGCATCGTCAACGACAGCGGCAACGTCGTGTCGATGTTCGCCTTTTCCGAAGTGCAAATCGGCAAGACACCGGATATCCGCTATTTTTTCAATGATCTGGCAGGAAAAAGTATTTTGAAGGCGAGTCTGGACCAGCCCGCTACAGTTCCCTGGAATGTCACGCCACCGCCAGGTTTTGCCCGTGTCCAGGCGGCAGTGAGAGCGCTGCCTGGCAAGCAGATGCCGGTGACGCATCTGGTCTACTCGGATGGCTTGAGCGTGTTGTCGATGTTCCTTGAACCGGTCAATCCAAAAATGCCCAAAATGCAGGGGCTGGCAGCCGAGGGAGCCATTGGCGTCTATGCGCGCGAGGTGGATGGCTATTCCGTGACCACCTTGGGCGAAGTTCCGAATGCTGCGCTGATTGAAACAGGTAACTCGGTGGAGAAGCAGTGAGTCAGGCAGTGCGTAATCAAGAGTCTGAGCCGATCATGCTTGAACAAACTGTCGAGGTCATCAAGACTGCTTCGGATGGAGTTTGGGTACAGGCGGTCGAGCCTTCTGGTTGTGGAACCTGCGCGGGTCAGGGGTGTTCATCGCGGCGGATTGCCGAACTGTTCCAGCGCAAACCGCGCTTGTTTCGTGTCGATTGTGATTTGGCACTCGCGCCGGGTGACCGGGCGATTGTCGGCATTGCAAACGGCAGCGTATTGAACAGTGCATTACGTGCCTATGGCCAGCCGCTGGCCTTGATGCTGGGAGGCGCATTGCTCTCCCGGGTTTTTGGGGCGGGCGACGGCCCGGCCTTGATCGGTATGCTGCTGGGTGGTACGGCCGCCTGGCTGCTGGCGCGCAATACGCATAGTGCGCGCCCGGTGGTGTTGCGACGTGAAGAGATGATTCGTTTGATGAAAGGATAGCGAGTATGCGTATGGTTTTGACTACGATGGCGATGGTCGGCTCACTGGTTGGGTCCACTTGGGCGACAGCGGCGATGGATGTAGCTGATCTGGTCGAATCGCAGGGTCCGGCCGTGGTCAATATCAGCACCACGACGCTCGCCAAGCGCGGATCCAATGGCATGCCAGACGACGAAAATATTCCTGAATTTTTTCGGCGTTTTTTCCCGGGTATGCCAGGCATGCCCGGAGTTCCAGGTGGGCCAATGCCGGGAACACCCAGCCACGGTACAGGCTCCGGATTTATCGTCGGCAGCGATGGCACCATCCTGACCAATGCTCACGTGGTCAACGGCGCTGACGAAGTGGTGGTCAAACTGATCGACAAGCGCAAGTTCACCGCCAAGGTGATCGGCACCGACGCGCGCACCGATGTCGCTGTACTGAAAATCACCGCCAATAATCTGCCCAGCGTCAAACTGGGCAACCCGGATGCCTTGCGCGTAGGTGAGGTGGTCGCGGCAATCGGCTCGCCTTTCGGCTTTGAAAACTCGGTTACCTCCGGCATTGTTTCAGCTAAAGGCCGCTCATTGCCTTCTGAAAGTTACGTGCCTTATATCCAGACCGATGTGGCAATTAACCCCGGTAATTCGGGAGGCCCGCTGTTCAACATGAAAGGCGAAGTGGTCGGCATCAACTCTCAAATTTATAGTCGTAGCGGGGGATACCAGGGAGTCTCGTTTGCCATTCCCATCGACGTTGCGATGGAAGTGGTGGGGCAGCTGAAATCAGGTGGAAAAGTCTCGCGTGGCTGGTTGGGCGTGGTGATTCAGGAAGTCAGCAGCGATCTCGCCGAGTCGTTTGGGCTGGATCGCGCACGCGGTGCATTGATTGCACAGGTTCAGCCCGATGGCCCGGCGGCCAAAGCCGGCTTGCAAGCTGCCGATGTGATCCTGAAGTTCAATGGCAAGCCAGTTGAAAACTCGGGGGATCTGCCACGCATGGTGGGGACAGTTAAACCCGGCAGCACGATTCCCCTGGAAATCTGGCGCAAAGGCAAAGCGCAGACGGTTCGCGTCGTATTGACCGAACTGCCTGCCGAGGAGCAGGTGGCAGGCAAACCGGGCAAGGCGTTCGTCCGCGGTGGCCTGGCCCTCTCCGAACTCACGGTCGAGCAAAGGCGTGAACTCAAAATAGATTATGGCCTGCTGGTCGAGGATGTCACGGGTGATGCCATGCGGGCAGGCCTGCGCAGTGGTGATGTCATTTTGGCCTTGAACAATCGAAAGCTTCCAACGGTAGACACTTACCGGAAAGTCATCGCAACGGTGCCTGCCGGAAAAGTCATCGCCATCCTCGTACGACGCGGTGAAGGTTCGCTGTACATTCCCCTCAAAATATCGGCAGATTGATGCATGTCTGAGCGGCCCCTTACGCTATACACGCGAGCGGGGTGCCCGCTTTGCGAGGATATGGCAAAGCAGGTGCGTGCGCAGACGGGCATGGATTGCCTGATCGAGATCGATGTGGATCAAGATCAGGTGCTCAAAGCCCGATTCGGCTGGGATGTGCCGTTGCTGTTCGATGGCAACTCCGAGATTTGCCGGCATGAATTTGATGCGGTGGCATTCGCGGCCTGGCGGGCTCGGGCTTGAATCATGCGTGGTTTTTTCGTTGAGTGAATGACCGCGTTACCTATGGCGCCTAGCCCGTCGTTCGGTCCGGTTGCTCCAGAAGAATATTAGCGAATAATGTTATAACTCATTGTCATAAAAGGATTTTCTGCCAGCGTTGTGCGTATTGTCCGGATGCTTCAGGTCATAATTGCGAATAAATCCTGCGAAGAACAGGACCTAGCAATCCAACCGGAAAGAGCGAGGATGATGAAACCGACCACGACGACACTGTGTGTATCCGTTCTAATGAGTTTGGCGTTGCCTGTTCAGGCTGCGGGTGACCCGGTAGCGGGGAAAACCAAAACCTCGATGTGTGCCGGCTGTCATGGCATTCCGGGCTGGCGCACGGCGTATCCGAGCGTGTACAGCGTGCCCAAACTGGGCGGGCAACATGCCGACTATCTGGTTGCTGCGCTCAAGGGGTATCAATCGGGGGAGCGCAGCCATCCGACCATGGACGCCATCGTGGGCAGCTTGAGCGAGCAGGATATCGAAGATCTTGCCGCGTATTACGCTTCGTCGTATAGCGGCCCGGCCAAATAATTGTGGAGACACTCATGAAAAGCACACTGTTTGTCTCCGCTGTTGCTGCGCTGATTGTGACGTTACCCGCTGTGGCCGCAGGCAATGCCGAAGCGGGCAAGGCCAAATCCGGAACCTGCATGGCATGTCATGGTGCCGATGGCGTAAGTTCGGTGTCGTCATTCCCCAAATTGGCGGGGCAAAACCGGGATTATCTCTATCACTCGCTCAAGGCTTACAAGTCCGGCAAGCGAAAAAATCCCATCATGGCCGGGCAGGTTCAGACACTGACCGATGCTGACATGCAGGATCTGTCGCTGTATTACTCCCAGCAAAAAGGCCTGTATTTGAAATATTGAGCCTGCAGGCCCAGGCAAAAAAACGGTTGCCTTATCTGCAAGCGGAGCAACCCTCCCGGCATCCAGAAGCTGCGCAGTTCAATGGCATGGGGATGAGGCATGGTGCGAGGCGCCGTTGCTTGGGCAGGCGCAGGACCATGCTCAGGTAGTCAGGTAGTCAGGTAGTCAGGTAGTCAGGTAGTCAGGTAGTCAGGTAGTCGAGCGTTTCGAGCGGGTGGTGGATTTGCGCATGCGCACCCCAGGTATGAGGCAGGTCCGTGGCGTCAAGATATCCCCAAGCTGCGACGAGTGCGGGCATGGCTGAGGCGTTGGCTGCCTGGATGTCGCGTTCGGCGTCCCCCAAATACAGGCATTGCCCGGGTGCCGCGCCACACAACTCGGCTGCGGCCAGCATGGGTGCGGGATGCGGTTTGGGTTGCGGGCAGGTGTCGCCGGAGACGATGCAGGCGGCGCGCTCGGCCAGATCGAGAATGGACATCAGCGGTTCGGTAAAGCGCGCAGGCTTGTTGGTCACCACGCCCCATTTCAATTGACGCGCGTCAAGCTCGGCCAGCAGTTCAAGGATCCCGTCAAACGGCCGCGAGTGGCGGCAGATATTGTCCGCATACAGTTGCAGGAACTCCTCGCGCATCAGCGCAAATTTCGTGTCGTCTGGATGCAGATCGAAGCCGATGCCGAGCAGTCCGCGCGCGCCGTGCGATGCCTGCGGGCGGATGACCTCGTCGTCCAGCGGCGGCAGGCCGTGACGTGCGCGTTGCAGGTTGAGCGCGTAGCCGAGATCGGGCGCGGTATCGACCAAGGTGCCGTCAAGGTCGAACAGGACGGCACGAATGCCGGGAAACGGCCTTATTTCTATTTCCATGCTTACTCTCCGCGCCGTGTCGCCAACAGGTAGTTGACGTCGGTGTCCGCTCCCAGCCTGTAGATTTTGGTCAGCGGGTTATAGGTCATGCCGATCAGTTCCTGCGTGTCGAGTTCGCTATCGCGTGCCATGCGGGCGAGTTCGGCCGGCTGGATGAACTTGGCGTAGTCGTGCGTGCCGCGCGGCAGCATTTTAAGGATGTACTCGGCGCCGATAATGGCAAACAGGTAACTTTTGGCTTTGCGGTTCAGTGTAGAAAAAAACACCCAGCCGCCGGGTTTGACCAGGCGCGAACAGGCGGCCACGATCGAGGCGGGGTCAGGTACGTGTTCCAGCATTTCCATGCAGGTGACCACATCGAATTCGCCGGCGTGCTGCGCGGCATAGTCTTCGGCCGACACCATCTGGTAATCGACGTCGAGTCCCGATTCGTACAAATGCAGCTTGGCAACCTTGAGCGCCTTTTCCGACAGGTCGATTCCGCTTACTGTGGCACCCGCTGCCGCCATCGCCTCGGCCAGAATGCCGCCGCCACAGCCAATGTCGAGTACTTTTTTGCCTGCCAGCCCTGCTTTCTGGTCGATCCATTTCAGGCGTAGCGGGTTGATTTCGTGCAGTGGCTTGAACTCGGAGTTCGGGTCCCACCAGCGGTGCGCGAGTTCGGAAAATTTGGCGATTTCAGCAGCGTCGACGTTGCTCATGTGCGTGTCCTATGCAGTTATTTTGGTGTGCCAGTAAGCGGCGCGGGCAATCAGGTCGTCTTTATCCAGCCCGGCCAGACCATGGTTGTTGATGATGTGCTTGCCATCGACCCAGACGTGTCTCACGGCTTCGCGCCCGGCGACATAGACCAGATGCGAAATGGGGTCGAACACCGGCTGGCTCGAAACAGAGGTGAGATCGACCGCGACCAGATCGGCGCGTTTCCCCGGGGTGATACTGCCGATCTGGCTATCAAGATTGAGCGCGCTCGCACCGCCAAGCGTGGCCGCCCTGAGCGCGGCGGCTGCAGGCAGGGCGGCCGCATCGCCGCTGACACCTTTGGCCAGCAGGGCCGCCAGCCGCATTTCGGCGAACAGGTCGAGCCGGTTGTTGCTGGCGGCGCCGTCGCTGCCAAGGCCAAAATTGACCCCGGCGGCGGCGAGTTGACTGACAGGTGCAACGCCGGAAGCCAGCTTGAGATTGGAGGTTGGACAATGGGCCACGTGGCAGCCATGCGTGGCCAGAAAATCGATTTCAGCTTCGTTCAGATGGACGGCATGGACGCCGATGAAATTGGGTCCAAGCAAACCCAGCCGCGCCAGCCGTTCCAGCGGGCGTACGCCGTGTTGCTGCAGGCTGGCAGTCACTTCGTCGGCGGTTTCATGAATGTGGGTGTGAATGGGCAGACCCAGTTGCTCGGACAGGGTGTTGATGCGGCTGAAAGTGCCATCCGAAATGGTGTACGGCGCGTGCGGGGCAAAGGCAAAATTGAGCAGAGGCTCGTCGCCAAGCTTGTCGCGCATCGCCAGCCCTCTGGCCAGGTAATCGTCCGCATCCGTTGCATAGGCGCTGGGGAATTCAAGCACGATCATGCCCAGCGTGGCGCGCATTCCGGCTTGAACGTATGCCTCGCCCGCCGCTGCCGGAAAGAAATACATGTCGTTCACGGTAGTGACGCCCCCTGCCAGCATTTCGGCCGCGGCGAGCAGGGTGCCATCGCGCACGAAGGCTTCGGACAGGTGCTTTTTCTCGGCGGGCCAGATGTGCTGCTGCAACCAGGCCATCAGCGGCTGGTCGTCGGCAAAGCCACGCAGTAGCGACATCGCGGCATGGCAATGCAGATTGACCAGCCCGGGTATCAGGACCTGACCGGGCAGGGCGAGGCAGTGAGTTGCGTCATAGCGCTTCTGTGCTTCTGCGGCAGGTAATACATCAAGAATCCGGCCATCAAGCACCACCACGGCGTGGTCGGTCAGCGTGCCGACAGGCTCGACGGGTACAAGCCATTGCGGCAGGAGAAGGAGATCAGCATGGGCTTTCATGGAGGCCTGCATTCTCACTGTTTGGCCGACGAATGGCAAAGCGCAGGCATTGCCTGACCGGTCCAAGGAGTATCCGGCCTGTCAGAGGTGCGGCAATTTGCCACGTTTATTGAATTCATTTATTGCATTAACCTCTCTCGAACAATTGGCCTTGTGGCCATAAACAAAAATGCGCGGAGGGACGGATGAAAAAAATGATGCGGCACATTTTATGGGCAGCACTGCTGGTTGCGCCTGGCCTGGTCCATGCCGAGCATTCCGAAAAGAGCCCGGAGCAGGCTGCGGCTCAACCCAGGCCCAAGGCTGCTAAACCCGCTATTGCCGTTGGCGTTGCATACGATGCGCGTGGCCGGCTGTGGCTGGCACGGGTAGAGAATCAGCATCTTCTGGTCAGTCATTCGGACGACAGCGGGGCGCATTTTTCAGCGCCGGTTCGCGTGACTGTTGCGCCCGAGGCCATCGCAGCCGATGGAGAAAACCGTCCGAAGATTGCACTTGGCGTCGATGGATCGGTGCTGTTGAGCTGGACGCAAACCTTGCCACAAAACTATTCCGGCAATATCCGTTTTGCGCGTTCAATCGACGGCGGCAAGTCCTTTAGCGAGCCGATCACGCTGAACGATGATGGCCGCATCACCAGCCATCGCTTCGACGCGCTGGTGACCGACGGCAAGGGGCGGGTATCGGTGGCCTGGCTCGACGCTCGCGACCGCGATACGGCCAAAGCCACGGGCGGCGCCTATGCAGGGATTTCCGTCTACACCGCGCAATCGCTGGATAACGGTGCGCATTTCAGCGCCAATCGGCGCTTGACCGAGCACACCTGCGAATGCTGTCGGGTCGCGGCCGTCTGGTCTGACGAGGGTCCAGTTGTGTTCTGGCGCAATCTGTACGGTGTCAATACCCGCGATTTTGCTTATGCCAGGCTGGATGACGGCGTGATTCACCGGGCAAGTGACGACGACTGGCAAATCGATGCCTGTCCGCACCATGGCGGGGATGTCGCGGCGGATGGTCGGGGGGCGCTGCACCTGGCCTGGTTTACCAACGGCAAGACCCGGCAGGGCTTGTTTTACAAGCGTGTCGCGGGAACGAATGAGTCGGCCCCGATGGCGTTTGGCAATGCTGCTGCGCAAGCCGGCCATCCCGGTATCGCTGCAGCGGGCGACCGGGTGATCCTCACCTGGCGCGAATTTGATGGTCGTGCCTATGTGGCGTACGCACAGCGTTCGGATGACCGTGGTGCAACGTGGAGTCCACCGCTTCGGCTGGCCGAGGCGGCAGGCGTCGCCGATTACCCGCTGCCGCTATTCAGTGGCGCCCGGGCGTGGGTGGTATGGAATGCCGCTGCAGAAGGGCTGCGCGTGCTGCCGGTCGAATTCGGGAGCGGCAAATGAAACGGGCAGTCGTTGGCTTCGCGTGGCTTCTTGCCGCATGGGGAGCGCCTGTCGGCGCGGCAGAACCGCAATCCTTCACCGCAAACAGCCTTGCCGCCATTCAGGCGAAATACACCGGGCGGCCTTTCATTCTCAGCATGTGGTCGGTCAATTGGTGTGGCCATTGCATCACCGAGTTGACCATGCTCGGCAAGCTTGCAAAAACCAACAAGCAGCTGCCATTGGTGCTGGTTGCAACCGACACGCCGGAATTCTCAACAGCGATCCAGCAAACCCAGAAACGTCTCGGGCTGACCCGAGTGGACAGCTGGGTGTTCGACGACGACATCCCGGAACGGCTGCGCCATGCGGTGGATCCGGCCTGGCACGGCGAATTGCCGCGCACGTATTTGTATGACGCAAAGCATCGACGTGAGCCGGTGATGGGCGTGCTCAGCGAGCAAAAACTGAAGGCGTGGTTAAAGCAGAATCAGTAAGCCAGTGGGACTTATAAAAAATCGGGGATCGTCATGAAAAAAATAAAGCAGCTTGTCGCGCTTGCAGTATCCAGTCTTTTTTCTCCGCATGCTTTCGCAGCCGAGCTTGCGATCGAAGCGCAACTGGATGAAACCGTCGTGTCGGGCTCACGGGCTGCCACCCGGCTGTCGGAAACGCCGGTCGCGATCGGCGTCGTCAAGCGCGCAGTCCTGGAACGCGACAAACCCAAAACCATGGGCGAAGTGATCAACCGCGTCCCCGGGGTGTATTGGAACGACCTCGGCAACGAGCAGCACAGCATGAGCATTCGCCAGCCGATCAGCACCAGTTCGGTTTACCAGTACCTGGAGGACGGCATTCCGATCCGGCCGCTGGGCGTGTTCAACCACAACGCCCTGAACGAAATCAACGTGTCTGGCGTGGACAGCGTGGAGGTGGTGAAAGGACCGTCGTCGTCCTTGTATGGCAGCAATGCAGTGGGCGGCGCGGTGAATTTCCTGACCGCCAGCGCATCGCGCACGCCCTACGCCATGATCGGCGTGCGGCATGACAGTACGGCTGAATTCACCCGTTACGATCTCGGCGCCAGCAATACTTGGGGCGATTTCGGTGCCCGTTTTTCGTATTACGGTTCGCGCCGGGACAGCAACAACTGGCAGGAATACAGCGGCGGGAGCAAGGATTCCTTCACCCTGCGCGGCGATTACGCACTCTCCACGTCGTCGCAGCTGCGCGCCACCGTGGTTCATACCGATCTGGATAGCGAAACCTCGGGCAGCCTGTTCGAGAATGACTACCAGACGAACCCCGGCAAGAGCATCAATACCTTCACCTATCGTAAGGACAAGACCACGCGCGCCAATGTGGCGTGGGAAGGCGAAACCTTTGCCGACGGCATCACGACCGTGACCTTGTTTGCGCGTGAAAACGATCATGGCCAGCTGCCGAATTACACCATTCGCAACTGCCCGGTGAATACGCCGACCTGCCGCAGGGGGACGATCAACAACAACCATGTTGAATCGATCGGACTCGATGCCAAGCACCAGCAGGAATTCAGCTGGCTGGCCTCGCGCGTGGTGGCCGGCCTTTATCTGGATAAAAGCAAGAATCCTTATGTGAGCGATAACCTGGACATCGTGCGTGATCCGGTCACCGGCAAATACCTCAGTTACACGCTGTCGACCACTTTGCTGGATGGCAAGCGCGACTACGCTGTCGACATCGACAACACGGCGGTATTTGCGCAATGGGAGTTTTCACCCCTGCACAATGTGCGGGCGGTGGTCGGCGGGCGGTCGGATTCGATCCAGTATGATTTTGTGAACAATCTGGCACCGGGCGGCAGCCCGGATTTTGGCGCGCCGAACGAGACCCGTACATTTTCGCGCTTCAGTCCGAAAGTCGGCGCGACGTACGCGCTGAGCAATGCGGCCAGCCTGTACGCCAACTACAGCGAAGGCTTTACGCCGCCGGACGTGAGTCAGCTGTATGGAAAATCGAGCGTTCCGGATTTGCGACCGGCGGTCTACAACAACTATGAGCTGGGCCTGCGGATGGCGTTTCTCAACGGCGCCCTCAAGTTCGATTCTGCTGTGTACCGCCTGGATGGAAGGGATACGATCGTCAGCTACGCCATCGCGCCGGGCAACAGCGAGAACCGCAATGCCGGACGCACGCGCAGCCAGGGCATCGAGCTGGGCCTGAGTTACGACGCAGGCTGGCTGGACATGCGGCTCGGGACGACACTTGCCAGCCATCGCTTTCTGGAATACCAGGCATCCCCCACGCTGGATTACAGCGGCAAGGACATGCCGCAGGCGCCCAGCGATATCACGACGGCAGAAATCGGCTACAAACCCGTTCAGGGCGTGCGCGTTGCGCTGGAGTGGGTTCACCTCGGCGAATACTGGATGAACAATGCCAATACGGTGCGTTATCCCGGCCATAACCTGTTCAACCTGCGCGGCAACTACACGTTTGCCAAAGGCTGGGAGAGCTGGCTGCAGGTACGCAATCTGGCAGACGCGCATTATTCGGACAGTGCCTCCAGTTCCTATTCCGGGATAGGCGCGTATACGCCGAACACGCAAAACACCTACACCCCGGGCGCACCGCGCAGTGTGATGCTGGGTGTGTCCTACGCCTTTGGCGCCAACTGACGTTCAGATGAACTTGCAGCAAGCGCGGTGGAATCGGCTGGTTGGCCTGGCGTTTGTGTTGGGGGTACATGGCATCGTGCTGTACGCCCTGTGGAGCGCCCGGCTGATTCCTGCCCCGGAAGAGGCGACAACGCTGTTTGTGCGTTTCATTACGCCGTCCCAGCCTGCGGTCCGAGTGCAACCGCCACCGCGGCAACTGCCGCCGCCCAAGCCCGTGAAGCAGGAAACCCCTCGTCCACCCGTGCCGCACCGGCATCTGGTCGTAGAGGCAGCGGTCGCGCCGGCTGATTTTGTCATGCCGTTGCCGCCAGCTGTACCCGTCATCGAAGCACCGCCCGCACCGCTCGCCGCACCTGACCCATCCCCCGCCGAGCCGACGGGCCCCGTCACCTTGCAGGGCGAACTGGCATTGGGTTGCCCGACGCGCACGCCACCCAAGTACCCAGCACTTGCCAGGCGCACAGGCGAGTCGGGAGACGTGGTGTTGCGGGTCGAGCTCGATACCGATGGCCGGGTCAGCGCGGCCCATATCGCCACCAGCAGTGGGTTCAGACGGCTCGATGAAGCCGCCCTGAACGCAGTCAAGACCTGGCGCTGCAATCCGCCGCTGCGCGATGGTCGCGCCGTGCGCGCCATTGCATTGCAACCGTTTAAATTCAACCTCGAATGAAGGACATCCTATGGAACATGGTCTGGGCTTTTCCCACTTTCTGTCGCAAACCGATGCGCTCGGGCGCGTCGTGCTCGCCATGCTGCTGGCGATGTCGGTGGCGAGCTGGTATCTGATTGCCAGCAAGTCGTTCGCCAACGTCCTTGCCGGCCGGCGCGCCGAGGCTTTTCTCAAGCAGTTCTGGGCTGCGGACTCGTTACAGCAGGTGCGGTCTGCGCTGCATCAGCGGCCAGCCGACAGCGCCTTTGCTGAACTGGCGCGGGACGCGCTGGATGCTGCGGGTGACGCGGAAAAGCACGGTATGCAGAAACTGGCGGCAGCCGGCGGGCTGGGCGAATTTCTCACCCGCCTGCTGCGCAACGGCATCGACCAGGAAGCCACGCGGGTCGAGCATGGTCTGACCGTCCTTGCATCGGCCGGTTCGGCCGCGCCTTATATCGGCCTGTTCGGCACGGTATGGGGGATTTATCACGCGCTGGTCAATATCGGACTGTCGGGGCAGGGTACGCTGGACAAAGTGTCCGGCCCGGTCGGCGAGGCGCTGATCATGACCGCGCTGGGGCTGGCCGTGGCGATACCTGCCGTTCTCGCCTACAACAGCTTCAACCGGCGCAACCGCTTGTGGCTGGCCAGGCTGGACGCATTCGCGCACGATCTGTACGCCGTCATTACCGTCGGTGAAAAAGCCAACAGTTCGGCGGGCGAGCGCACGCAGCACATTGTGAGAAAGAACTGAATCATGGCGATGGGAAGCTTCGATCCGCGTCGCCATCAAGTGCCGATGGCTGAAATCAACGTGGTGCCGCTGGTGGATGTGATGCTGGTGCTGCTGGTGATTTTCATCATCACCGCGCCCTTGCTCACGCATTCGGTCAAAATCGATTTGCCCAAGGCCAGCAGCGCGGCCAATGTCACCCAGCCCGAGCACATTGAATTGGGTATTCGTGAAGCGGGTGCGCTCTACTGGAACGGCGCGCCGGTGACGCAGGCAGACCTCGCTATGCGCTTCAGTGCCGAAGCACAAAAACAACCGCAACCCGAGTTGCATATTCGCGCTGATCGCCATGTGCAGTATGAAACCGTCGCGCAGGTGATGTCGGCTGCGGCGAAATCAGGGTTGGTCCGCATCGGGTTTGTGACAGACCCGTCGCGCTAGCCTGTAGCCTGCCCATCCAGGTAGGGAGGCCATGCTAAAATCACGGGCTTTTAGACCAATAAAAAGCCGGTTATGGAACAGTTTGCCAAGGAAACCCTCCCGGTCAGTCTCGAAGACGAGATGAGACGCTCCTATCTCGACTACGCGATGAGCGTGATCGTGGGGCGCGCGCTGCCGGATGTGCGCGATGGACTGAAGCCTGTGCATCGTCGCGTACTGTTCGCAATGAACGAGCTCTCCAACGACTGGAACAAGGCTTACAAAAAATCGGCCCGCGTGGTCGGTGACGTCATCGGTAAATACCACCCGCACGGCGACACCGCGGTGTACGACACCATGGTGCGGATGGCCCAGGATTTCTCGCTGCGCTACATGCTGATTGACGGCCAGGGCAACTTTGGCTCGGTCGACGGCGACAATGCGGCGGCGATGCGCTACACCGAAGTGCGGATGGCGCGGATCGCGCACGAGCTGCTGGCTGATCTGGACAAGGAAACGGTCGATTTCGGCCCCAACTACGACGGCTCCGAATTCGAGCCGCTGGTACTGCCCGCCAAGATCCCCAACCTGCTGATCAACGGTTCGTCCGGCATCGCGGTAGGCATGGCGACCAATATCCCACCGCATAACCTGACCGATATCTGCGATGCGCTGTTTGCGCTGCTGGAAGACCCCGAGATCGACATCGAATCGCTGATCGCGATCGTCAAGGCCCCCGACTTTCCCACCGCCGGCATCATTTACGGCCTGTCCGGCGTGCGCGACGGCTACCGCACCGGCCGCGGTCGCGTGGTGATGCGCGCCACCTGCCACTTCGAGGATGTGGGCAGGGAAGGCGGCAAGCAGGCGATCATCATCGACGAACTGCCCTACCAGGTGAACAAGGCCAACCTGCTGATCAAGATCGGCGAGCTGGTGCGCGAGAAGCAGATCGACGGCATTGCCGACCTGCGCGACGAGTCCGACAAGTCGGGCATGCGCGTTTACATCGAGCTGAAGCGTGGTGAAAACGCCGACGTGGTCCTGAACAACCTGTACAAGCAGACGCAGATGCAGGACACCTTCGGCATGAACATGGTGGCGCTGATCGACGGCCAGCCGCGTTTGCTCAACCTGCGCGAAATCCTCGACGCCTTCCTGCGCCACCGGCGCGAAGTCGTCACCCGCCGTACCGTGTTCGACCTCAAGAAGGCGCGCGAACGCGGGCACATCCTCGAAGGTCTGGCGGTGGCGCTAGCCAACGTCGACGATATCGTCGAGCTGATCAAGTCGTCCGAAACCCCGCTGATCGCCAAGACGCGGTTGCTGGACAAGGCGTGGAAATCGGCCATGGTCGAGGAAATGCTGGCACGCATCGATCCCGAGTATTCGCGTCCGCTGAACATGGGGCCGGAATTCGGCCTGCACGCCGACGGCTATCACCTGTCCGAGATTCAGGCGCAGCGCATTCTCGAGATGCAACTGCAGCGACTGACCAATCTGGAATCCGACAAGATCATTGGCGAATACAAGGAGATCATGGCGAAAATTGCCGATCTGCTCGATATTCTGGCCACGCCGGCGCGCATCACCCTGATCATTCGCGACGAGCTGAAGCAGATTCAGGAGCAGTTCGGCGACGGCCGCCGCTCGGTGATCGTCGAGAACGCGCAAGACATGTCGATGGAAGACCTGATCAAGCCCGAGGAGATGGTCGTCACGCTGTCGCACGGCGGCTACATGAAGTCGCAGCCGATGGACGATTACCGCGCGCAGAAGCGCGGCGGGCGCGGCAAGCAGGCGGCGGGCACCAAGGACGAAGACTTCATCGAGAAGATGTTCGTCGCCAATACCCACGATTTCATCCTCTGCTTCTCCAACCGCGGCCGCATGTACTGGCTCAAGGTTTACAACGTCCCGGCGGGCGGGCGAGCGGCGCGCGGCAAACCCATCGTCAACCTGCTGCCGCTGGAAGACGGCGAGAAGATCAACGCGCTGTTGCCCTACGTGTTCATGGCGACCAGCAACGGCATCGTCAAGAAAACGCCGCTGTCCGACTTCTCGCGTCCACGCACTGCGGGCATCATCGCGGTGGGACTGGACGAAGGCGACTTCCTGATCGGTGCGTCGATCACCGACGGCCGCCACGATGTGATGTTGTTCTCCGACGGCGGCAAGGCCGTGCGTTTCGACGAGAACGACGTGCGACCGATGGGCCGCACCGCACGTGGCGTCATCGGCATGAAGCTCGCCCAAGACAAGAAGCTGATCTCGCTGCTGGTGGCCGAAGACGAAAACGACTTTGTGCTGACCGCGACCGAAAATGGCTTCGGCAAACGCACCCCGATAACCGAATACACCCGTCATGCCCGCGCCACGCAAGGCATGATCGCGATCCAGACCAGCGAGCGCAACGGCCGTGTGGTCGCCGCTACGCTGGTGAAGCCGGATGACGAAATCATGCTGATCACCACCGGCGGCGTGCTGATCCGCACCCGCGTCAATGAAATCCGTGCAATGAGCCGCTCGACCCAGGGCGTCACGCTGATCAATCTGGACAAGGGCGAAACACTGATCGGCCTGGAAAAAGTGGCTGAAACCGACAACGATGAGGAAATAAGCGCATGACCATTTACAACTTCAGCGCCGGCCCTGCCGTGCTGCCCAAAACCGTGTTGCAGCAAGTGCAGGCCGAGATGGTCGATTGGCATGGATCCGGCATGTCGGTGATGGAAATGAGCCATCGCGGCAAGGAATTCATGGGTATCGCTGCGGAGTGTGAAGCCGATCTGCGCGAAGTGATGGGCATTCCAGCCAACTACAAGGTGCTGTTCCTGCAGGGTGGCGCATCGAGCCAGTTTGCGATGGTTCCGATGAACCTGTTGCGCGGAAAAGCCAGCGCTGATTACCTTAACACCGGCGAGTGGTCGAAAAAAGCCATTAAAGAAGCCAAGCGATACGGCGCGGTAAATGTGGTGGCGACGAGCGAAGACAAAAACTTCAGCTACGCGCCGACGCAGGACCAGTGGAAACTCGACTCCAGCGCGGCCTATATGCATTACACCCCGAACGAAACCATCGGCGGCGTTGAGTTGTTCTGGACGCCCGACACCGGCACTGTGCCGCTGGTGGCCGACATGTCGTCGACCATCCTGTCGCGTCCGATCGACGTGTCGAAA
The DNA here is from genome assembly GCA_002279795.1 of Hydrogenophilales bacterium 12-61-10. GTDB lineage: Bacteria > Pseudomonadota > Gammaproteobacteria > Burkholderiales > Thiobacillaceae > Thiobacillus. The sequence goes on along the minus strand of NCCT01000007.1, from coordinate 10,019 downwards.
TTCGGCCTGATCTACGCCGGTGCGCAAAAGAACATCGGCCCGGCGGGTTTGACCATCGTCATCGTGCGCGACGACCTGATTGGTGAAACGCTCAAGGGCACGCCGACCATGTTCGACTACAAGATTCACGCCGACAACGACTCGATGTACAACACGCCGGCCACGTTCGCCATGTATACCGCCGGTCTGGTGTTCAAGTGGCTTAAGGCGAACGGCGGCCTGGTTGCGATGGAAAAGACCAATCGCGAGAAGGCCGGGTTGCTGTACGGCAAGATCGACGCGTCCGGCTTCTACAATTCGCCGGTGGCGATCGACAACCGTTCCTTGATGAACGTGCCGTTCACATTAGCCGATCCGGCGCTCGACGAAGCCTTCCTCAAAGGCGCGAAAGAACACAATCTGCTGCAGCTGAAAGGCCACCGCTCGGTCGGCGGCATGCGCGCGTCGATTTACAACGCCATGCCGCTTGAGGGCGTGCAGACGCTGGTCGACTACATGCTTGAATTCGAAACCCGTCAGGGCTGATCGTCATGGCTCAAGCGCGCAAGATCCTGACCCTTAACGCCATTTCGGCCAAAGGACTGGCCCGTTTGCCAGCGCATTACACCGTGGGCGGCGATATGGTCGATGCGGACGGCATTCTGGTGCGTTCGACCAACATGCACGAAATGGACATTCCGGCGTCGGTGCGGGCCATCGCCCGCGCCGGTGCTGGAACCAACAACATCCCTGTCAAAAAACTGTCCGACACCGGGGGCGAACGCCAATGCGGTGAAGGAGCTGGTCATCGCCGGCATGTTGCTGGCCGCGCGCAACATCGTGCCGGCAATCCGCTTTGTCGAAGGCCTTTCCGGCACGGACGACGAGATGCACAAGGCAACCGAGGCCGGCAAAAAAGCCTTTGCCGGCAGCGAACTGCCGGGCCGCACGCTGGGCGTGATCGGCCTCGGCGCCATCGGCTCGACCGTCGCGGAAGCCGCGATCAGGCTGGGCATGAATGTGGTCGGCTTCGATCCGGCGATTACGGTGGATGCAGCGTGGCGCCTGCCATCCCAGGTTCGGCGCGCCGAGAGCGTCGAGGATGTGCTGCGCATGGCGGATTACGTCAGCCTGCATGTGCCACTGCTCGATGCGACTCGCAACCTCATTAACGCCCAGCGTATCGGGGTGATGCGACCCAGCGCGGTGCTGCTCAATTTTGCGCGCGAAGGCGTGGTCGACAATCTTGCCGCGATCGAGGCGCTTGATGCGGGCAAGCTGCACGCCTACCTGTGCGACTTTCCCGCCAACGCATTAAAGGGCCACGCCAAGGTGATCGCGTTGCCGCACCTGGGGGCTAGCACCGAAGAGGCGGAGGAGAACTGCGCCGTGATGGTCGCCGAGCAGCTGGCCGACTATCTGGAAAACGGCAACATCCTGAACGCGGTGAATTTCCCCAACGTCGCCATGGCGCGCGAATCGGCTTACCGTATCGCCATTGCCAACGCCAATGTGCCCAACATGGTGGGGCAGATTTCTTCGGTGCTCGCCGGCGCCGGCATCAACATCCACAACATGCTCAACAAATCCCGGGGCGACATGGCCTATACCCTGGTCGATATCGATAGCGCCGCTACCGATGCGGTGTTGCGGCAGCTTTCAGCGATTGCCGGCGTGCTCGCTGTGCGGAATCTGCCTGCATGAACGAATTGCCCGAAGACCTCAGCGCGCTGCGGGCGCGCATCGATGGCATCGACGACGCCATCCTCAAACTGCTGTCGGAACGCGCGGGCATCGCGCAGCAGGTGGGACGCACCAAAAAAGGCGAAAAAATCTACCGGCCCGAACGCGAGGCGCAGATCGTGCAACGTTTGCGCGCAGCCAACCTGGGTCCGTTGTCGGGCGATACTGTCGAGCGTCTGATACGCGAAATCATGTCGGCCTGCCGCGCGCTCGAACAGACCACGCGTGTGGCCTACCTTGGGCCGGCCGGCACCTTCACCCAGCAGGCGGTGCATAAGCAGTTCGGCCATGAAGTCGAAGCCCTGGCCGAGGCCAGCATCGATGCGTGCTTTCATGCGGTGGAAACCGGCCGCGCCGATTTTGCCGTGGTGCCGGTAGAAAACTCGACCGAAGGCGCGATCTCGCGCACGCTCGACCTCATTGTTTCCAGTCCACTCAAAATTTGCGGCGAAGTCATGCTGCCGATCCACCAGATGCTGATGCGCAAGCAGGCAAGCCTTGACGGCATCCAGCGTATCTACGGCCATGCCCAGTCGCTCGCCCAATGCCAGCAGTGGCTTGCGCGCCATCTGCCCCAGGCCGAACGCGTCAGCGTCGTCAGCAACAGCGAGGGCGCACGCCGAGCGTCTGCCGAGCCGGATGCGGCGACGCTGGGCAGCGAAGCGGCCGCGGAGCTGTATAGCCTGGCCGTGGTGGCGGCACGGGTCGAGGACGAAGCCAGCAACACCACGCGTTTTCTGGTTCTGGGCAGTACCGATGCGGCGCCGTCCGGGCGCGACAAGACCTCGCTCGTCGTGGGCATTCACAACCAGCCCGGTGCGATCGTCAAGCTGCTGCAACCGCTGGCCGAGGCTGGCATTTCCATGAGCAAGCTCGAATCGCGTCCGGCGCGCTCAAGCAACTGGGAGTACCTGTTTTTCATCGTGTGCGAAAGCCACCGTCAGGACCCCCGCCTTGCCGCCGTGCTGGCTGAAATCGAAACGCGCGCCGCTTTTCTCAAAATTCTCGGTTCCTATCCTGCTGCGCTGTCATGAATTGCTGCGATTTAACGCCGGCGCACGTACGCGCCATCGCGCCGTATTTACCCGGTAAACCCATTTCCGAACTGGCGCGTGAACTGGGCCTTGCCGAGGCCGACATCGTCAAGCTGGCCTCGAACGAAAATCCCCTCGGCCCCAGTCCGCTGGCCTTGGCCGCAGCGCAGGACGCGCTGTACGACATGGCGCTGTACCCCGACGGCGCCGGCTTTGCGCTCAAGGCCAAACTGGCTGCGAAATGGAAGGTCTCGGCCAGCCAGATCGTGCTAGGCAATGGATCGAATGATGTCCTGGACATGGCGGCGCGCGCATTTCTTGCACCGGGCACCACCTCTGTGTATGCGCAGCACGCGTTCGCGGTGTATTCCATCGCCACCCAAACCGTCGGCGCCCATGGCGTTTCAGTGCCGGCCAGGGACTACGGCCATGATCTGGTTGCGATGCGCGCCGCCATTCGCGACGACACCCGCGTGCTGTGGATCGCCAACCCGAATAATCCAACCGGTACCTTTTTGCCCTGGGCCGAGGTCGAAGCCTTTCTTGAAACCGTGCCGCCGCAAGTGCTGGTGGTGCTGGATGAAGCCTACGGCGAATATCTGCCGGTCGCCGAGCGTTGCGACACCGCGGCGTGGCTGGCGCGCTTTCCCAATCTGCTGATCGTGCGGACCTTCTCAAAAGCGTATGGCCTGGCCGGGCTGCGCGTGGGCTACGGGCTTTGCAGCATTGAAGTTGCCGACTTGCTGAACCGGGTGCGTCATCCTTTTAACGTCAATGCGCCCGCGCTCGCGGCGGCCGAAGCTGCTCTGGATGATGTGGATTTTCTGGCGCGCAGCTATGCGTTGAACGCGGCCGGCATGGCGCAACTCGCTGCGGGCCTGAGTGCGCTGGGCGTCGACGGCGTGCCGTCGAAAGGCAACTTCCTGCTGGCGAAAGTCGGCGATGCCGCGCGGATTAATTCCGAACTCCTGAAGCGCGGCGTGATCGTGCGCCCGGTCGCCAATTACGGTTTGCCTGAATTCCTGCGCATCTCGGTCGGGCTGGCAGGACAAAATGCCCGCTTCCTCGACGCCCTGAAAGCCTGTCTGTGATCGTCGATACGCTCGCCATTGTTGGCACCGGCCTGATCGGCGGCTCGTTTGCGCTGGCGCTGAAGCAAGCCGGCGCGGTGCGGCGCGTGCTTGGCGTGGGGCGCAATCCCGCCCGGCTCACCATCGCACGCGAGCTTGAACTGATTGACGGCGTGGCCGACTACGCACAAGCCGGGCAGGCCGATTGCATACTGCTGGCCTTGCCTGTGGGCGAAACCGAAGCCGTGTTGCGGCAGTTGGCACCGCATCTCAAACCGGGCGCAATCCTCACCGATGCCGGCAGTACAAAGGCCAACGTGATCGAGGCTGCGCGCACCGTACTCGGTGCGCGGCTTGCGGATTTTGTTCCTGGCCATCCGATTGCCGGGTCCGAGCGAAGCGGGCCGGGCGCCGCCCGCGCAGACTTGTATCAAGGCAAAAAAGTCGTGCTGACGCCGCTGGTGGAGACCCGGAAAGCCGCCCTTGAGACTGTCAAGGCGCTCTGGCTGGCAACGGGTGCGCAAGTCGAAACGCTCGATGCCGCACAACACGACCGTGTATTCGCTGCGGTCAGCCACTTGCCACATCTGGCGGCGTTCGCGCTGGTGGATGAACTGGCGCAACGCGAGGATGGCGAGACCTACTTTCGTCTGGCCGCCAGCGGCTTTCGCGATTTCACCCGCATCGCTGGCAGCAGTCCCGAAATGTGGCGCGACATCGCGCTGGCAAACAAGACGGCTCTGTTATCTGAACTGGACGCTTATGTGGCTGCGCTGCAATCGCTGCGCGCCGCCGTGTCAAGCGACGATGCAGCCAGCTTGCTGGAGATGTTTACACGCGCCCGCATCGCGCGCGAGCACTGGATGAAAACCCAGGAAGCTTAAGATGCATGCGGCGTCAACCTGCTGTTGGAGGGGTGTGATGGCTTGTCCCCCCTTGTTCCCGAAGTATTAAACGTTGGCCCCTATTCGCACAGGATGTTTGATGGACTTTCTTGATTTGCCCGCTGCCTCTGCAGCACACGGAACGGTGCGCCTTCCCGGCTCCAAAAGCATTTCCAACCGCGTGCTGCTGCTGGCGGCGCTGGCTGCCGGAACGACAACGGTGCGTGCACTGCTCGATTCGGACGACACCCGGGTGATGCTCGATGCCTTGCGCGCGCTGGGTGTGGGCGTGGTTCGCCAACAAGATTCGCGTGGTGGCGAGTCCGACGATTATGAAATCACCGGTGTGGATGGCGCGTTTCCGGTCAAGCAGGCGGAGCTCTTTCTGGGCAATGCGGGCACGGCGTTTCGCTCATTGACGGCGGCCTGTGCCTTGTCGGGCGGTGACTACGTGCTGCGGGGCGTGGCGCGGATGCACGAACGGCCGATAGGCGATCTGGTCGATGCGTTGCGGTTGCTGGGTGCGCAGATTGATTACCTGGGTGAACCGGGCTTTCCGCCGCTGGCCATCCATCCTGCCGAACTGGCGGGCGACGCCACCCAGGTGCGCGGCAATGTGTCGAGCCAGTTTCTGACTGGTCTGATGATGGCGCTGCCGATGCGGCAGCGCACCACGACGATCGAAGTCGTGGGAGAGCTGATTTCCCGGCCTTATATCGGGATTACGCTCGCGATGCTGCGGCGCTTCGGTATCGAGGTGGCAAAGGACAGCTGGCAACGTTTCAGCGTGCCGGAATCGGCGCGCTATGCGAGCCCCGGCGAAATCTGGGTCGAAGGCGATGCCTCATCCGCTTCGTACTTTCTAGCCGCCGGTGCCATCGGCGGCGGACCGGTTCGGGTGGAAGGCGTGGGCCGGGAAAGCGTGCAAGGTGACGTACGCTTCGCCGACGCGCTGGCATTGATGGGCGCACAGATCGAGATGGGGCCGAACTGGATCGAGGCGCGCGCCCCTGCGTGCGGCCGGCTCAAAGCGATCGAACTGGACTGCAACCCCATACCCGACGCGGCCATGACGCTGGCGGTGGCGGCGCTGTTCGCAGACGGCGTGACCACGCTGACCAACATCGCCAGTTGGCGGGTAAAGGAAACCGACCGTATCGCGGCGATGGCGACCGAGCTGCGCAAGGTGGGCGCAACAGTGGAGGAGGGCGCCGATTTCATCCGCATCACGCCGCCGCTGAAGTTAATTTCCAATGCAGTGATTGACACCTATGACGATCACCGCATGGCGATGTGCTTGTCGCTGGTGACACTGGGTGGGGTGCCGATCCGTATCAACGAGCCGGCATGTGTGAACAAGACTTTCCCGACCTACTTCAACGTGTTCGCTGACATCGCGCAATGAATCTCCCCTTGCCTCTGACGCCTGATCCCGCACCCGTCATCACGATCGACGGCCCTTCCGCCTCGGGGAAAGGTACAGTGGCCGAGCGGGTCGCCTCCTTGCTTGGCTTCCATTTCCTCGACAGCGGCGCACTCTATCGACTGACCGCATTGTCGGCGATGAAAAGCGGCGTGGCGCTGGATGACGAGGCGCGCGTGGGCGAACTGGCGGTCGCGTTGCCCGCGACGTTTCGCGACGGTGCGGTGTGGCTGGCGGACGAAAACGTCAGCGAAGCGATCCGCGCCGAAACCGTCGGCGAGGGGGCATCCAAAGTCGCGGCCCTGCCTGCCGTGCGCGCGGCGCTACTCGATCGCCAGCGCGCCTATCGCCAGGCACCTGGCCTGGTGGCGGATGGCCGCGACATGGGCACGGTGATCTTCCCCGATGCGGTAGCCAAGGTTTTCCTTACCGCCAGCGCCGAGGCGCGTGCCGAAAGGCGGTATAAGCAGTTGATCGGCAAGGGGAACTCTGCTAGTCTTGCCGCCCTTGTTGCGGACATGCAGGCGCGTGATGCGCGTGATACTGCCCGTTCAGTGGCTCCCCTGAAGCCCGCACCCGATGCGCTGTTTCTCGATACCACTGAAATGGATGTCGAATCGGCCGTTCGGGCAGTTCTCGATTACTACGCTTCATGTGATGCGCGAAACAAGCTGTAAGTGAAGTTTTATCCGTGTCAGTTCTGCGCCCGCAGGCTGACGATGTGCAACTAACCCCGTCCTCACCGACGGACCAAGAAGGTTTTTAATGTCAACTGCTACCGCTTCCACCAATCTGGACTCCATGGACGACTTTGCAGCGATGTTCGAGGAATCCCTCGAGCACCAGGAAATGCGTCAGGGTGAAGTCATCACCGCTGAAATCGTCGGCATCGACGGCAACTTCGTCACGGTGAATGCCGGCCTCAAATCCGAGAGCCTGATTCCAATCGAAGAATTCAAGAACGATCTGGGCGAAGTCGAAGCCAAGATCGGTGATTTCGTGGCCGTGGCGATCGAATCGATCGAAGATGGCTTCGGTGCAACCAAGCTGTCTCGCGAGCGCGCGAAGAAACTGGCCGCGTGGCTGGATCTGGAAGTGGCCATGAACGAAGGCCGTATCGTCACCGGCATGGTGCAGGGCAAGGTCAAGGGTGGTTTGACAGTGCTGGTGGGCGGCCTGCGTGCCTTCCTGCCGGGTTCGCTGGTGGATACGCGTCCGGTCAAGGACACCACGCCGTTCGAATACAAGGAAATGGAATTCAAGGTCATCAAGCTTGACCGCAAGCGCAACAACGTCGTGGTGTCACGCCGTGCTGTGCTGGAAGAGACCATGGGTGCCGACCGCGAAGCGATGATGGAAAACCTGAAAGAAGGCTCCATCGTCAAGGGCGTGGTCAAGAACATTACCGACTACGGCGCGTTCGTGGATTTGGGCGGCATCGACGGCCTGCTGCACATCACCGACATGGCCTGGCGTCGCGTCAAGCATCCGTCCGAAGTGGTCACCGTCGGCATGGAACTCGAAGCCAAGATCCTGCGTTACGACACCGAAAAGAACCGCGTCTCGCTCGGCATCAAGCAGCTGGGTGACGATCCGTGGGTCGGCATTGCTCGTCGCTACCCGCAAGGCACCCGCATGTTCGGCAAGGTCGCCAACCTCACCGACTACGGCGCGTTCGTCGAAATCGAGGCCGGCATCGAAGGCTTGGTGCACGTCTCCGAAATGGACTGGACCAACAAGAACGTCAGCCCCAACAAGATTGTGCAGTTGGGCGATGAAGTTGAAGTCATGGTGCTCGACATCGACGAAGACAAGCGTCGCATCTCGCTGGGCATGAAGCAGTGCAAGTCGAACCCGTGGGAAGACTTCTCGATGAACTTCAAGAAGGGCGACAAGGTCAGCGGCGCGATCAAGTCGATCACCGACTTTGGCGTGTTCATCGGCCTGGCTGGCGGCATCGACGGTCTGGTTCACCTGTCCGACCTGTCCTGGAATGTCCCCGGCGAAGAAGCCGTGCAGAATTTCCGCAAGGGCCAGGAAGTCGAAGCCGTGGTGTTGGGCATCGACCTCGAGCGCGAGCGCATTTCGCTGGGCATCAAGCAGATCGAAGGCGATCCGCTGACCAGCTACGCCACCGGCAACGAGAAAGGCAGCATCGTCAAAGGCACGATCAAGACCGTCGAAGCCAAGGGCGCTACCGTACAGCTGGACAGCGACATGGAAGGCTATCTGCGCGCATCCGAAGTGTCGCGTGACCGTGTAGAGGACATGCGTACCCACTACAAGGAAGGCGACGAAATCGAAGCCATGATCATCAACGTTGACCGCAAGAATCGCGTCATCAACCTGTCGATCAAGGCCAAGGACATGACCGAGCAGGATTCGGCCATGAAGAAAATGGCTGCTGACACCTCGGCTGCTGCTACGGGCTCGACCAACCTCGGCGCACTGCTGAAGGCCAAGCTCGAAAACAAGAACGCTGAGTGATTTTTAATAAAACAGGCAAGCATTCATGACCAAGTCCGAGTTGATTGCTCAACTGGCGGCGCGGCATCCGCAATTTTCGGTTGCGGACATCGAGATGGCGGTGAAGACGGTTCTCGACGCGCTGGCAAAAAACCTGTCGCGCGGCGAGCGGATTGAAATTCGTGGCTTTGGCAGTTTCAGCCTGAGCTTTCGTCCCGCCCGTCTGGGGCGTAATCCCAAGTCGGGAGAACGCGTTCAGGTTCCTGCCAAGTACGTGCCGCATTTCAAGGCGGGCAAGGAACTGCGTGACCGGGTGGACTTTCCGCTTTGAACTGGATGCGTGATTGATGCAGGTGAAAACGGCGCGTAATGCGCCGTTTTCTTTTGTGCCGTCCTTTTTGGAGGCCGGCCGCAAAGGTAGAATGCACGGCACCTCGAACACGCAATAATCCATGAAAAATATCACCCGTTATTTGGGACTGGCACTCAAGCTGCTCGTATTCCTGCTGGTGCTGGGCTTTGCCCTGAAAAACAGCCAGACGGTCACTTTCAATGCGTATTTGGGGCAAGTGTGGCAAGCCCCCTTGATTGTCATGTTGGGGTTGGCGTTTGTTCTGGGGGTGCTTGCTGGCGCGCTGGCGTTGTTGCCCAACTTGTTCCGCCTGCGGCGCGAAGCGACCCGCAAACAGCGGGTCAGTGAAGCGGATGCCGCCATGACGTCGACCGATATAACCGTGGTGTGATGCACGATGGAATTTGAGATTTGGTGGTTGCTGGCTTTCCCGCTGTTTTTTGTGCTGGGCTGGCTGGCTGCCCGTGTCGACATCAAGCAGGTGGTGACTGAATCGCGCGCGCTCCCCAACTCGTATTTCCGCGGCCTGAATTTTCTGCTCAACGAGCAGCCGGACAAGGCGATCGAAGCCTTTCTTGAAGTCGTCAAGCTTGAACCCGAAACCATCGATCTGCATTTTGCGCTTGGCGCATTGTTTCGCCGTCGCGGCGAACTGGACCGTGCGATCCGCATGCACGAAAACCTGCTTGAACGTGAGGGGCTGGCCGAAGAGCAGCGGCTGCGCGCGCAAGGGGAGCTCGGCCAGGATTATCTGAAAGCCGGTTTGCTCGACCGCGCCGAAGAGGTGTTTCACAAACTGCTGCAAACGCCGCAGCACGGCGTGGCACGCACCTATCTGCTGGAAATTTACGTGCAGGAGAAAGACTGGCAAAAAGCCATCGATGCCGCACGTGAACTGGAAAATGACACCAGTAAACCCCTCAATGCGGATATCGCCCATTTTTACTGCGAACTGGCCTTGCTGGATGCGGCCAGAGGATACCCCGATGCGGCAGCTGCGCATCTCCAGCAAGCGCTTGCTTCCAACCGTCAGTCGGTGCGCGCAAACCTGATGGCGGGCGACCTCGA
>NCCT01000103.1:13062-18569 GCA_002279795.1 Hydrogenophilales bacterium 12-61-10 | reverse complement strand
ATGCGCTCGGGCGAGCACGAAGTCGCGCGCTCCTACGTGCTGTACCGTGAAAAACGCATGCAGGAACGCGCCGCGCAAAAAGCCGCCGGCGTGCCCGAAATCACCCTGCACGTGATCGAGGACGGCGTCAAAAAGCCGCTCGACACCGCGCGCCTGAACGTGCTGCTGGCCGATGCCTGCTCCGGGCTGGGCCACGGCGTGCGCGCCGAGCCGATCATGCACACCGTGCTGCGCGACCTTTACGACGGCGTGCCGATGGCCGAAGTCGAAAAGGCGCTGGTGCTGGCCGCGCGTTCGCTGATCGAGCAGGACCCGGCGTATTCGTTCGTCACCGCGCGTCTGCTGCTGAACTCGATCCGCCACGAAGTGCTGGGCGAAGCCGTGCTGCAAGCCGACATGGCCACGCGTTACGCCGAGTATTTCCCCGCTTACATCAAGAAAGGCATTGCCGCCGAACTGCTGGACGAAAAGCTCGCCCAGTTCGACATCGCGCGTCTGGCCAAAGTGCTTGACTCCGGGCGCGACTACCAGTTCGGCTACCTCGGCCTGCAAACCCTGTACGACCGTTATTTCCTGCACATCGAAGAGTCGCGCATCGAGTTGCCGCAGGCGTTCTTCATGCGCGTGGCGATGGGCCTGGCGATCAATGAAGTCGACCGCGAAGCGCGCGCCATCGAGTTCTACCAGGTGCTGTCCTCGTTCGACTTCATGAGCTCGACGCCGACCCTGTTCAACGCCGGCACCCGCCACAGCCAGCTGTCCTCCTGCTACCTGACCACTGTCACCGACGATCTCGACGGCATTTATCAGGCGATCAAGGAAAACGCCATGCTGCAGAAATACGCCGGCGGCCTCGGCAACGACTGGACCCCGGTGCGCGCCATGGGCGCCCGCATCAAGGGCACCAACGGCAAGTCGCAGGGCGTGGTTCCGTTCCTCAAGGTGGTCAACGACACCGCCGTCGCGGTCAACCAGGGCGGCAAGCGCAAGGGTGCGGTGTGCGCGTACCTGGAAACCTGGCACCTCGACATGGAAGAATTCCTCGAGTTGCGCAAGAACACCGGTGACGACCGCCGCCGCACCCACGACATGAACACCGCGAACTGGATTCCCGACCTGTTCATGCAGCGCGTGATGGAAGGCGGCGACTGGACCCTGTTTTCCCCGAACGACGTGCCCGACCTGCACGACCTCTACGGCCGCGCTTTCGCCGAGGCTTACATCGAATACGAGCGCCGCGCCGACCGCGGCGAGATCAAGGTGTTCAAGCGCATTCCCGCCAACCAGATGTGGCGCAAGATGCTGTCGATGCTGTTCGAAACCGGCCATCCCTGGATCACCTTCAAGGACCCGTGCAACATCCGCAGCCCGCAGCAGCACGTCGGTGTCGTCCACAGCTCCAACCTGTGCACCGAGATCACGCTGAATACGTCTGACACCGAAATCGCCGTGTGCAATCTCGGCTCGGTCAATCTGATCAACCATCTGAAAGACGGCGCGCTCGACCTGGAGAAGCTCAAGACCACTATCCACACCGCGATGCGCATGCTCGACAACGTGGTGGACGTCAACTACTACGCCGTCGGCAAGGCACGCAATTCCAACCTCAAGCACCGTCCGGTGGGCCTCGGCATCATGGGCTTCCAGGATGCGCTGCAGGAACTGCGTCTGACCTATGCGAGTGATGCCGCCGTCGAATTCGCCGACCGTTCGATGGAAGCCGTGTCCTACTACGCCATCCTGGCGTCGACCGAACTGGCGCAGGAGCGTGGCCGCTATTCCAGCTACGAAGGCAGCCTGTGGAGCCGCGGTATCCTGCCGCTGGATTCGATCAAGCTGCTGGCTGCAGAACGCGGCGGCTACCTCGAAGTCGACGACAGCAGCACGCTGGATTGGGATTCGCTGCGTGCGCGCATCAGCCAGTACGGCATGCGCAACTCCAACTGCATGGCGATCGCGCCGACCGCGACCATCGCCAACATCGTCGGCGTCTCTGCCTCGATCGAGCCCACCTACCAGAACATCTACGTCAAATCCAACCTGTCGGGCGAATTCACCGTCGCCAACAAGTACCTGGTCAACGACCTGAAAAAACTCGGTTTGTGGGACGAAGTCATGGTCGCCGACATCAAGTACTTCGACGGCAGCCTGGCCAAGATCGACCGCATCCCGGCCGACATCCGCGCGCTGTACGCCACCGCGTTCGAGATGGAAACCCGCTGGCTGGTCGAGTGCGCGTCGCGCCGCCAGAAGTGGATCGACCAGGGCCAGAGCCTCAATATCTACATGGCCGGCGCCTCGGGCAAAAAGCTCGACGAAACCTACAAGCTGGCGTGGATACGCGGCCTGAAAACCACCTATTACCTGCGTACCCTGGGCGCCACCTCGGCCGAGAAATCGACCGGCAAGGGCGGCGAACTCAATGCCGTGTCGTCGAGCGGCGGCGCTGGGGCGATGAGCACTGCGGGTAGCAGCAGCGCCATCGGCAAGGCGGCGGCCAATCTGCCCGAGCCTGAGCTGGATGGCGTGGCATGCACCATGCGGCCGGGGGATGTGGGGTTTGAGGAATGCGAGGCGTGCCAGTAAGGGCTTAGGTGCGTGGGCCGGGGGTAGCCCGGCGGCTAATCACTTTCTCTTTGACAGCCAAGAGAAAGTAACCAAAGAGAAAGCCGCCCCGCTGCGCCACCCCTTCGGGGCGGGCCTCGACTGAACCGGACTGACGGGGCGTCTGCGCAACTCGCCCGGGCGGACACACAAAACGTGTCCGCCACCTTGATTAGAGTCTGGCGGAGCTCAGACAGTGCTCGCCGTTTTCCCCGCCAGCCCGGCCCAGTCGAGGTGGCGCAGAAGGGGCTGCTGAAGGGTCGCTGCGAAGCAGCGGGGACACACCGGCGTGCCCCTTGCGGGTGAACCAGGCAACCAGAACGTAGGGTGGGCATAGCCCACCACCAGATTAAAAAGAAGTGTGGGCCCAGCCCACTTGGGTTAAACCAAAGGAGATATAGAACGATGCTGAATTTTGAAGATGATTTCACGCCTGCCACGCAGCCCGTCAATGTGCCGTCTTTCCTGCGCAATGATGCTGCGCCGGTTGGCACTGACGTGGCCGAAGAAGCTGCACCGACAACCCAACGCGTGCGGGCATCCGACAAGCGCATCATCAACGGCGCGACGGACGTGAACCAGCTCGTCCCCTTCAAATACAAATGGGCGTGGGAAAAATACCTCGCCGGCTGCGCCAACCACTGGATGCCGCAGGAAGTGAACATGAGCCGCGACATCGCGCAGTGGAAAGACCCCACCGCGCTCACCGAGGACGAGCGCCGTCTCGTCAAGCGCAACCTCGGCTTCTTCGTCACCGCCGATTCGCTGGCCGCCAACAACATCGTGCTCGGCACCTATCGCCACATCACCGCGCCCGAATGCCGCCAGTACCTGCTGCGCCAAGCGTTCGAAGAAGCCATCCACACCCACGCCTACCAGTACATCGTGGAAAGCCTGGGCCTGGACGAAGGCGAGATCTTCAACGCCTATCACGAAGTCGCCAGCATCCGCGACAAGGATGACTTCCTCATTCCCTTCATCGACACGCTCACCAGACCGGCGCCGCCGAGCAGTACCAGTACATCCTGCGCGACGAGTCCATGCACTGCAACTTCGGCATCGACCTCATCAACACCATCAAGCTCGAAAACCCGCACCTGTGGACCAATGAGTTCAAGGCCGAAATCACCAGCCTGATCCAGAAGGGCGTCGAGCTTGAATACAAATACGCTGAAGACACCATGCCGCGCGGCGTGCTGGGGCTTAATTCAGCCCAGTTCAAGGAATACCTGCGCTTCATCGCCAACCGCCGCTGCCAGCAGATCGGCCTCGACGAAATGTTCCCCGGCGTCACCAACCCCTTCCCCTGGATGGCCGAAATGATCGACCTGAAGAAGGAGAAGAACTTCTTCGAGACGCGCGTCACGGAGTATCAGACGGGCGGGGCGTTGAGCTGGGATTGACCGGCTGGAATGTAAAAAAGGCGCAGGGAACTGCGCCTTTTTTATTGGGGATGTCGTGGCAAGACCTTAGTTGATCCCCAAATTTACAAATTCAAGAATGACCCACTCATGCCAATACTTTCCCAAAATCTGATTCTTTCACGCTGCCCACACTGCTCGGTCGCAAATCCGAACCTCTTCATCATTCAGCACTTTGAGACTAACAACCATGAAGCGAATCGACTGAGGCGCTGGGGTGCTTATCGCTGCAGCACCTGTGGCGGGGTGGTTACCGCCTGGGCTCCTCAAGTTGGAGGGGAGGTCGTCGAAGTTTTTCCGTCGCCTCCAACCATCCAGACGGATCTTCCTGATCGCCCACGCGCCTTCCTTCAGCAGGCGTTGAACAGCATTCACGCCCCATCCGGCGCCGTCATGCTTGCCGCTAGTGCAGTCGATGCAATGTTAAAACTGAAAAACTACGTTGAGGGTAGCCTTTACAGTCGCATTGAGAAGGCTGCAACTGATCATCTCATTACAAGAGAAATGGCGCAGTGGGCACATGAGGTTCGTCTGGATGCAAACGATCAGCGCCACGCCGATCAGGCGGCTGCTCTTCCTGACGAAGAAGATGCAAAGCGCGCTATAGACTTTGCCTCAGCCCTCGCTGATTTTTTGTTCGTTCTTCCAAGTAGGGTGGAACGCGGAATTGCCCGTACATCGCAAGCTGAATAAAAACTAGCGGAGCCTGCTTGAATTAACCTTTTTAAAATTTTTTCCTACGTGTACTCCCAAAATAAATATTGGCCCTAACAATGGATTTTCTGAACACAGAGGTTGAAAAGGAGTACCTGCGATGGAGTGGGCTCGTTGGTGACAGCGATCCATACACGTCGAAGGAGACTGTCGGCCTGCACCAAGTCCTTAAGGCGCACTTTCTGATTGTTGACTTCTTTGCGCAGGAGGGCGGGGGTGTCGGGGGGGTTGGGCCAAAGAGCGTCGATCTGCTGCACTCCGCGATCTATAGGCAATTTGTGTCCTATGGAGGAAAGGACAAGTGGGCCACACCGCTTGAGAAGTGCGCCACACTTCTTTTTGGCTTGGTGAAGGACCATCCTTTCCACGATGCAAACAAGCGGACTGCCTTCTAAGAACAATAGGGGACAAGAACAATAGGCAACAATAGGGGACAGACCACGGTTTAGCGTGACGGGATCTTTCGGTGCCTTGCAAAACCGTGGTCTGTCCCCTGATCGTTCTGTGTCCCCTGATCGTTCTGAAACCCGCGCCGTCGGCAAGCATCAAGCGCTCGGGCGCGCAGTATCAAATGGCCGGGAAGGGCGTCGGGACTGCACGCAGGGTCGCATCGTCGGCATGCAACTGGATCATCTCCCGCGCATGTTTGGTAAAACGCGCCAGCGCTTCGCAGTTATCGGGGTTGGCGCAGCTTTTATCCTCGATCAGCCGCGACACCGTCACCGCCAGCGCATCGCAGGCCTTGATCAGGCGGTCGAGCCGCGCGGC
>NCCT01000103.1:6319-13044 GCA_002279795.1 Hydrogenophilales bacterium 12-61-10 | reverse complement strand
TCGCGTAAATTCAGCAAAGCCAGCGCATACGACGTAATGCCATCTGCTGTCAGGGCATCCGGACTTTTGACGCAATACTTCGCCACCACATTTTCCAGCCCGCCCAATGCGTCGAGTACAGAGGCAATCCCGGGAACAGCACCAATATGACCCTGCTGAGTCGGTTGGTTCTGACGAAAAGGCGTAACAACGCCAAAAGTGAGCCTGGCATTCCGGTTTTGAATAGTGCGCATCACACTCCCCGTAAATTGAGACAACCAGCGAACAGGCGTATGCGGAGCTGGCTGGTCAGTTACGGCGGATGCTAACCGGACTTTAATGAATGTACTAGTAAAAAATGGTTGATTTGTACTACTTTAAGCTATTGATAATATAAGCATATTTTAATCTATTGCCTTGGTTGAACCGGGCACCGATGAGCCACCGCTGCAAGGCATACAGACATATTGACGTTGCCCGTGCTTAATGCGCGGGCTTTATGCAGGCAATTTCAAGTTCATGTGCCAGAGCATCGAGATGGCATTAATAGGGGACGTACGACGGTTTCGCGTGAGAGGATTGTCGATGAACCCTTTTGCTTGTTGACTGGGGCGAGCGCCATTCGGGACAGACCACTGTCTTAACCTTGACTGGCCTTATCAATTAGTGGGCGTAAATCACTTTGACCTCTCGGCAATAATCTCTCGAGAAAGGCGAGCCATGATCGGACACCTCGATAAATTTCCCTATGCGGATGCTAAAAGCTTTCTCGACCAAACCGAGGACGCGCGGGCATTACCATTTCTAATTGATATCGCGCCATTCATGGATGAACAAGAGTGGCTGGCGCTGCTCAATGCGACATGGCCACGGATCAAAAACGCGGACGAATATCGAGA
The DNA here is from genome assembly GCA_002279795.1 of Hydrogenophilales bacterium 12-61-10. Taxonomy (GTDB): domain Bacteria; phylum Pseudomonadota; class Gammaproteobacteria; order Burkholderiales; family Thiobacillaceae; genus Thiobacillus. The sequence goes on along the minus strand of NCCT01000103.1, from coordinate 12,166 downwards.
CGCGCTACTCCAGACCCCATACGGCCATCACAAGTAAAAGCGCCAAAAGCATCATAGGGGCCAGGGTCGAATCGAGTTCACATCATGCGGATTGCACAAACGTCTTGTACCGATAATGAGCCCTTGCTTGTTGATTACCGAAAGACGCTCACCCCGATGTCAGCCAGGTAAAAGTCCAACCCCCGCACCCGGGCGGCTTTGTGAGGCGGTTGTTGAAGTAGCTGCATGCCACATCGCCTGGTATGGCCGACGGCGTTTAGTAAGCGGCGGCTAGATACAGTCTGTCGAATCCGTCAAATGAATAGGGGGCGCGAATGGACGCCAAGGGCGTTGACGGATCCCGGGTCTCGCGAGGTTCGAATTCTGTTCTTCGCGAGAGGCGCGGGTTAAACTTTCCGCTCTGCGGCCACCCGGCCAATCTGGGGAAATAAGCAACCATGTCCCAACAGCATCCCATCATCGCGGTCACCGGCTCCTCCGGCGCCGGCCTGTCCACGATACGTCATGCGTTCAAGTTCATTTTCGAGCGCCTGAACATCAAACCCGCGATCGTTCATGGCGACGGTTTCCGGCGTTATACGGACCGGCAGTTTGCTGCCTTGCTCGACGAAGCGCGGGCCAGCGGCCGCAACGTTTCCTGGTTCGGACCCGAGTGCAATCATTTCCCGGAGCTGGAAGCATTTTTCAAAACCTATGGCGAATGCGGCAGCGGGGTGGTTCGCCAGTATGCGCACACGGCCGAGCACGGCGAGGCATTGGGGGTGCAAGCTGGCGAGTTCACGCCCTGGTCGCCGCTGCAGCCGGGCAGCGATCTCTTGTTCTACGAGGGGCAGCATGGCGGCCTGATGGCCAATACCTGGACGCGCCGCAAGGTCGACTCGCGCCACTTTCCGCCAGAAATCGACCGGCGCGCGGGACGCCAGGGCATCGATGTGGCCCAGCATGTGGACCTGCTGATCGGCGTGGCGCCTGCGATCAACCTGGAGTGGATACAGAAGATCCACCGCGACTGCAAAAATGGCTGCTCGCCCGAAGAGTCGGTGGAGACGATATTGCGCCGCATGGATGACTACATCCATTACATCGTTCCCCAGTTCGGCCTGACCGATATCAACATCCAGCGCATGCCGCTGGTGGATACCTCCGACCCGTTCATTGCGCGCGATGTGCCGCTGGCCGACGAATCGCTGTGCGTCATCCATTTCCGCGACCGCGAGCGTCATGATTTTCCAGATTTGCTCAGGCGCATTCCCGGCGCGTTCATGTCGCGCCCGAGCACGATGGTGGTTCCCAACAAGGATCTGCGCCTGGCCCTCGGCATGATTTGCGCGCCGATTCTGGCCAGGTTCATGGAGGCGCGCGGTGCCGCACTGTAAACTTTCCGGTAACCCGGATAGCCCCGGGAGTCCAGGGCTGTCTGGGGGGTTGCTGTTAGATTTTTCCGCTCATTTTTAACGAAGGCATCGCTTGGATTACGACTACGAATCTGCCCTGATCGCCTGCGCCCGGGGTGAGACCTACGCGCTGGAAAGCCTGTACGCGCTTGAATCGCGCTGGTTGCTTGGGGTGTGCCGGCGAATTCTGCGCGATACCTCACTCGCAGAGGACGCGCTACAGGATGCTTTTCTGAAAGTCTGGCAGCGTGCCCACACGTACGACCGCAATCTGGGATCGGCCCGCGGCTGGATTTACACCGTTGTTCGTCATAGCGCGCTCGATCTCGCGCGCAAGGGTGGACGCGAAATCTCCCAGGAGGATCCGCACGCCTTGCTTGACGAGCCCGGCCACCGCGAAGACGAACGGTATGGCGACGCGTTCGACATCGATCGTTGCCTGGAAGGGCTGGACGATCGTCCGCGCGAATCCATCCTGCTGGCCTTTCTTGAGGGTTATTCGCATGAGCAGGTTGCCACGACGCTCGCCACGCCGCTTGGCACCGTGAAGTCCTGGATTCGTCGAGGTCTGCTTGCGTTGAGGGATTGTTTGTCATGATCGACGAAGAACGCCAGGCCGATGCGGCCGAATACGTGCTGGGCACGCTGGATCCCGATGCTGCCGAGGCAGTCCGCGCGGCTGCCCGCGATGATCGCGAACTGGCGCGTGAAATTTACCGCTGGCAGGATCGTCTGCTGCCTTTGTTCAACCGGGTCGCTCCCGCCTCTCCGCGAGCGGAGACGTGGGCAGGCCTTCGCGACCAACTTTTGCGCCCATTGCCGCCGTCGCGCTGGTGGCAATCCCTCCGCCTGTGGCAAGGATTGGTTGCAGCAACGCTGGTGGTTGCCGTGGGTCTCGGCATTCAGCTTGTCCGCATCCCGGAGGGGCTGGAGACGCGTTATGTCGCCATGTTGCAGACGCCTGAGCAGAATATCGGTTGGATCGTCGAGCTGGCCGATGCGAATACGGTACGGCTGCGTCCGGTGGGGGCGCCCCCCGAGCTTCCGGCTGGCCGTGCCTGGCAGTTCTGGACCAAGCCGCAGGGCGCGAGCAAACCCACTTCTCTGGGATTGGTGCCAGCCCATGGCGTGATCGAGGTGCCTCGTGACACGCTTCCTGCACTCGAAAACCAGCAGCTTTTCGAGGTGACGCTGGAACCGAAATACGGCTCGCCGACCGGCAAGCCGACGGGGCCGATTCTTGCGGTGGGACGCATGGTGGCGCTGGCGGATTGAAATAATTTTCGCCTTGCTGCATCCGGATGGCGATTTCATGGGTAGTGCATGACAGGACAGCGCGCGCTGTTCAGACTTTACTCAATCCATTACAAGGAATTTACCCATGAAAACCCGCAATCAAACTGTGCTTATTGTTTCATCCCTTTTTCTTGCCGCTGCCGGAGCGGCCCAGGCAGACCATCACATGGTTCCCTCGGCAGTTGCGGTGCCTGAGGGCAACGTGGTCATGATGAAAACCCTTGCGATGGGCCAGATCACCTACGAATGCATGGAGAAAAAAGACGCATCGGGTTCGTATGCCTGGACCTTCAAAATTCCGCATGCCTATCTGTTTGATACCAGCAACACGCAAGTTGGGCGTTATTACGGCTCGCCCAAAGGCGCAACCTGGGAATCCAATGACGGCTCCAAGGTGGTGGGCAAGCAGCTTGCCGTGACGCCGAATACGGCCACGGCGGGAAGCATTCCCCTGCAACTGGTGCAGCAGAATGGTTACGAGGGCAACGGCGCGATGAATAAGGTCACGTACATTCAGCGCCTTGCCACGGTAGGCGGCACCGCCCCGGCCAAGGTCTGCGCAGCCGCGAATGCAGGCAAGAAGGAAATCGTGAGCTACCAGGCCGATTACATCTTGTGGATGGCCAAGTAAGCTGCGGGGGGCGGGTCTTGGCTGGTACCGCAAAAGGCCTGACCTCCCCCAGCCTGCATGGGCAACCGGGCACCTTTAATTTATGGCAATAAATGGGGTAAATGGGGTCGGACTCCATTTATCCCGTCTTTTGTTCGAGGTGCGCTGGCCTCAATGCCCGGGAACTCCAAGGTCAGGGGTGCGTGTACCCCCACACCAACAGCAACAGCGCCGATAGGGCCATGACCGCGTGGAGGCCGACGCCGATCATCGGCGGGGGCAAGCGATGTTCGTGATTACCCATGCGCAGGGCCAGAAGAACCAGGCCGCCGAATAGCGCCAGAACAAACAGCAGCGCCGCATTGTTGTACAACAGGTGAACGGGACTGCTGAAAATATGTCTTCCCAACAAGACCAGGCCCAGCAAGGCGACGCCGGCGTGCCCCGCTGCCAGGGCACGGGAGCCCCGCCGATAGCGTACGCCCAGTACCACGAGCCACAGGCCAAGCCCCGCCGCCAGACAAAACAGAACGATTGCGGCAAGGATCATGCGTTTTCCCGGATCAACAACAACGTTATATACGACTGGATGGCGTGAAGCGCGCCGTCGAATCGGCTGCCTGCCGCTGCGGCAGTTGCCTTGCAATGTTCGCTGTCGAACAGAAGAGCGGATTGAAATTGCCTACCATGACAAGCGTACTCAAGGATATTGGTATGCCCGACATTCGATTCGGCCGCTGCCGTTGATGATTGATCACCCCACTGGAGAATCTGTATGCCCCTGATTAACTTGGTTATCGTCTTGATTGTGATTGGCGTGCTGCTTTGGCTCGTTAACACCTATATCCCCATGGACGGAAAGATTAAACGGATCCTGAATATTGTCGTCGTCATTGCTGTCGTTATATGGCTACTACAGGTTTTTGGCGTGATTGGTTCGCTGGGCAACATTCGTGTTGGCGGCTGACGCATCTCCAGAGTCGTTGCCGTCGCCATCATGTGAAGTCATGCCATCCAGATAAAGGGGGGTCATGCCCACAGTTGGGCGATGACCAGGGATTGAAGTAACGAGCTGAAAGAGCAGGAAATGAAAAAAAGCTACCTGATGATTGCGATATCGATGGCCCTTGTCCAGGGTTGCTATACCGCTCCCCCTTACCCGCCATCCAGCCATGTGTCGGTCGGAACCGCATACCCTGACGTCAACATCGGCATCAATTATTCGATGTATCCGGATCTTGTCCGCATACCGGGCTATCCCGTCTACTACGCCCCCCGGGTGGATTCGAATTACTTCTTTTACGATGGCCTTTACTGGGTGTTCCAAGCCGATAACTGGTATGCGAGCAGCTGGTACAACGGGCCGTGGGACAGGGTGGGGTATTACGACGTGCCGGTTTATGTGCTGCGCGTTCCGGTTCGCTACTACCGCCAGCCCCCGTCGTATTTTCGCGGCTGGCGTGCCGATGCGCCGCCACGTTGGGGCGATCGCTGGGGCCGAGACTGGGAACAGCGTCGAAGCGGGTGGGACCGTTGGGACCGCGGCTCCGCTCCGGCTCCCGCACCGCTGCCGACCTATCAGCGGAATTATTCCGGCGACCACTATCCTCGCGCAGTAGAACAGCAGCATACGATCCGGTCCGAGCAGTACCGCTACCAGCCGCGCGAGCCTGTTACGCAGCAGTATTTCAAACCGCGTGTGCAGCAAGATCAGAGGCAGCGGCAAGATCAGCAGCGCCAGCAAGAGCAGCGTCAGCAGGAACAGCAACGCCAGAAAGACCAACAAGCCCAGCAGCGCCAGCAGGAACAGCGCCAGCAGGAACAGCAACGCCAGAAAGACCAACAAGCTCAGCAGCGCCAGCAGGAACAGCGCCAGCAGGAACAGCAACGCCAGAAAGACCAACAAGCCCAACAGCGCCAGCAGGAACAGCAACGCCAGAAAGCCCGGCAGCAACAAGATATGGAGCGGCAACGCACCCAACCTGAACTGAAGGGCAAGGCCAAGGATCACAAGGATGCGCCACAAGACCAGGTTCAAAAGGACAAGGACGCCCAAAAAGAGTATGAGCGGAAGAAAAGAGAGGACGAGCGTTATCAGAATCGCTAGGGTGTGTTAACACGCCTTGTCGCTGTAATCTGGAGGGACAGCTGACTCGGCGCACTGCTTGGTTCGGTGCAGCTTGCGGACTGCGATTAATGGTGCGCTTTAATCGGTGACACCATTTTTTACGCAGGGGTCGGAAGCGGGGTATGGGGTCATGGCCGGGTCCGCGATCAGGCCTTGCATAAACGGCGGTCAGTCCGCCCCGCAACAGGCCGAAACCCCCGTGCTACCATCCCGCCGCCATGCGACTCCCTCAACTCCGACACCGTTTACGCGATCTGGGCGCGGCCCCCTGCCATGAGGGGCGCGTGCTGCGGGCGTGGGTGCAGGGGCGCTCGCTCGACACCAAGCACCAGCGCGCCGAAGACTTTTTGCCGCTGGCGCTGCGCAATGATTTGCCCGGTCTGTTCAATGAACTGAACGCCCTGGCGCACGTGCATTCC
>NCCT01000103.1:0-6313 GCA_002279795.1 Hydrogenophilales bacterium 12-61-10 | reverse complement strand
ACGCCGGCGAGGATGGCTCGGCCCGCCTGCTGGTGGCGCTGGCTGACGGTCAGACGGTAGAGACGGTGCTGTTGCCGCGCGATGGCGTGTGCGTGTCGACCCAGGTCGGCTGTGCGGTGGGCTGCGTGTTCTGCATGACCGGCCGCGCCGGCCTGCTGCGCCAGCTTTCCAGCCTGGAGATCGTCGCGCAGGTGGTGCTGGCGCGCAGCCGCCGCCCGGTAAAGAAGGTGGTGTTCATGGGCATGGGCGAGCCGGCCCACAATCTGGACAACGTGCTCGACGCCATCGAACTGCTGGGGGTGGAGGGCGGCATCGGCCACAAGAATCTGGTGTTCTCAACCGTGGGCGACCGCCGCGTGTTCGAGCGCCTGCCGCTGATGAATGTGAAGCCGGCGCTGGCGCTTTCGCTGCACACCACAGATCATGCATTGCGTCGCCGCCTGCTGCCCAAGGCGCCCGACATCGCGCCGGCCGAACTGGTCGAACTGGGCGAGGCCTACGCCTGCCGCACCGGCTACCCGATTCAATATCAGTGGACGCTGCTCGAAGGCATCAACGACAGCGAGGCCGAACTGGATGGGATTGCCCAATTACTGGCCGGCAAGTACGCGGTGATGAACCTGATCCCCTACAACAGCGTGGAAGGCGTCGACGGCTTAGACTTTCGCCGCCCGAGTTGGGAACGCGCGGCCGCGATGGCGCGCAGCCTGCACCGGCGTGGCGTGCTCACCAAGCTGCGCCACTCTGCTGGGCAGGATGTCGAGGGCGGCTGCGGGCAGTTGCGGGCGCGTGCACTGGGCGCTGCTGCAAGCATCCCGATCAAGGTGATCGGTTCAGTGCCGATTTAAATGCCGAACGCTTCGGTTCGGCTTGAATCAAATCGCAAGCTTATTGGTCTCAAGAAATTACGTAGCCAGCGGAGTCAATGAACATGCATGCAGATAGAAACCAGCGCGCCGTGGTGGAAACACTGGCAGCCCCCTGGCTTGTTACGGCGGACGGCGCGGGAGCCTGCAAGCCGCTCGACAGTCTGGATTCGGGCACAAGCACGACCAGCCTGGTGCGGGCGGCGGCGGGTGCGGCATTCGCGGCGCCGGGCGGCGCACTGGGCGAGGAAATCCTGGTGCTCGATGGCACGCTGACGGACGCGCGGGGCGTGTATGCCGCGGGTGCGTACCTGCGCAATCCGCCCGGTTCGGCCACAGAGCTACGCAGCGAAGCCGGATGCGTGCTGTTCGTCAAGCGCTATGCTTTCGAAGCCGGGGATGTAGCGGTGGTGCGGCTCGACACCGCATCTGCGCAGTGGCTGCCCGGCCTGGTGCCAGGGCTGGCGGTGATGCCGCTGCATCAGCATGCGGGCGAGCACGCGGCGCTGGTGCGCTGGCAGCCGGAGACGTTTTTCCAGAGCCATGCGCATTTTGGCGGCGAGGAAATCCTGGTGCTCGACGGCGTATTCGAGGATGAGTTCGGCAGCTATCCCGCCGGCAGCTGGCTGCGCAGCCCGCATATGAGCCGGCACCAGCCGTTTAGCCGCGCAGGCTGCACGATCTACGTCAAGACCGGGCATCTGGCCACGGACTGAAACCTGATCCCGCATCGCAAGCCAATCAGCCGCATCGTCAGCGCAATGCGTTTGCGTTTGGCTTCCGCGTGCAGCACTTTGAACTTCACTCCCGCCCGGCTCACGATGGGCATGCACGGTCACCGGGCGGATTTGAGCGCGCCATCGTACGCAAACCGCGATCGCGGGCGCTGCTCGGCATTGCGATTTCTCGCCTGGCCGCACACCGTCGCGGAAAGTGCCGTGCCTCTACGCCGCAATCGCATCCATTCGCGATCGGGTCTTGCCTTTGTCCATTCCGTAAACCGGCCTTACCCCTTCAACTTCGAAAACGCTGCCGCCATGGCACCGCCCATCGGCGCCGCAGCGGGCGCGCGGTTCGGTTTGCCCCCCGCCGGTTTGCCCGGCGCGCGGCTGTCGCGCTGCGGCCGCTGGGCGGCATCGGGCCTGGCTGCCGTCTGGCCCGCTGAATCCGACATCCGCATCGTCAGTGCGATGCGTTTGCGCTTCTCGTCCACTTCCAGCACTTTGACTTTCACGATCTGACCGGCCTTGACCACGCTGTGCGGGTCTTTGACAAAGCTGTTGGACAGCGCGGAGATGTGGACCAGGCCGTCCTGGTGCACGCCGATGTCGACGAATGCGCCGAACGCGGCGACGTTGGTGACGACGCCTTCCAGGATCATGTCGGGCTTGAGGTCGGCGAGTTTTTCCACGCCTTCCCTGAAGCTTGCCATGGTGAACTCGGGGCGCGGGTCGCGGCCGGGTTTTTCGAGTTCCTTGAGGATGTCGGTGATGGTGGGGATGCCGAATTTCTCGTTGGCGTATTGGGACGGGTTGAGCGACTTCAGCAGGCTGCTGTTGCCGATCACGCCCTTGAGATCCTGCCTGATGTCGGCGAGGATCGCTTGCACCAGCGGATACGATTCGGGGTGGACGGCGGAAGCGTCGAGCGGATCGTTGCCGTCCATGATGCGCAAAAAGCCCGCCGCCTGCTCGAAGGTCTTTGCGCCCAGGCGCGGCACGTCGAGGAGTTGCGCACGGCTGGCGAACTTGCCCTGGGAGTCGCGGTGGGTGACGATGGCCTGCGCCACGCTGCTGCTCAAGCCGGAGACGCGCGCAAGCAGCGGCACCGACGCCGTGTTGACGTCGACGCCCACGGCGTTGACGCAGTCTTCCACCACAGCATCGAGCGAACGCGCCAGCTGGAACTGACTGACGTCGTGCTGGTACTGGCCGACGCCGATCGACTTGGGGTCGATCTTCACCAGTTCGGCCAGCGGGTCTTGCAGGCGGCGCGCGATCGAGACCGCGCCGCGCAGCGAGACGTCCATGTCGGGTAATTCGCGCGAGGCGAATTCGGACGCGGAATAAACCGACGCGCCGGCCTCGGACACCACCACGCTGGTCAGCTTGAGTTCGGGACGCAGCTTGATGAGGTCGCGCGCCAGCTTGTCGGTCTCGCGCGAGGCGGTGCCGTTTCCGATCGAGATCACCGCCACGCGATGCTTCTCGGCGAGCCTGGCCAGCGCGTGCAGCGAACCGTCCCAGTCGTTCTTCGGCGGGTGCGGATAGATCACGGCGGTGTCCACCACCTTGCCGGTCTCGTCCACCACCGCCACTTTCACCCCGGTGCGGATGCCGGGGTCGAGCCCCATGGTGGCGCGCGGCCCGGCGGGCGCGGCCAGCAACAGGGCCTTGAGGTTGCGCGCGAAGACGTTGATGGCCTCGGTCTCGGCGCGGGTGCGCAGCGCGGTCATCAGCTCGGTCTCCAGATGCATCGACAGCTTCACGCGCCAGGTCCAGCGCACGCTATCCATCAGCCAGCGGTCGGCGGGCCGGCTCTGATCCTGGATACCGAAGCGGCTGGCGATGCGCGTCTCGCAGGGATTGTGCGGCGCACTCCAGCCCGGCTTTTCTTCTTCGTTGTCCAGCCGCAGCCGCACGTCGAGCATGTCCTCGCGGCGTCCGCGGAACACCGCCAGCGCGCGGTGCGAAGGGATGGTGTGGAGGGTTTCGGAATAGTCGAAATAGTCGGCGTATTTTTCCGCGGCGTCGTGCTTGCCTTCCAGCACCCTGGACTCCACCACGCCATGTTCCTGAACATATTCCCGCAGGGCTTGCAGCAGGCCAGCATCTTCGGCGAAGCGCTCCATCAGGATCTGCCGCGCGCCGTCCAGCGCCGCCTTCGTATCCGGCACGCCGGGGTTGTCGCCCTGCTCGGTGGTGAAGGGATCTCGCAGATACCTGGCCGCTTCTTCTTCGGGATTGAGCATCGGTTTGGCCAGCAGGGCATCCGCCAGCAGTTCCAGCCCCGCTTCCAGCGCGATCTGCGCCTTGGTGCGGCGCTTCTGCTTGTAGGGCAGATACAGGTCTTCGAGCTGGGTCTTGTCGGGGGCGAAGGAGATCGCCTTCAGCAGCTCCGGCGTCATCTTGCCCTGGCTATTGATCGATTCGATGATGGCGGCGCGGCGTTCTTCCAGCTCGCGCAGATAGCGCAACCGGTTTTCCAGCAGGCGCAGCTGCGTGTCGTCCAGGCCGCCGGTCACCTCCTTGCGGTAGCGCGAGATGAAGGGAACGGTCGCGCCCTCGTCCAGCAGGGCGATGGCGGCAGCCACCTGCGCGGGTTTGGCCGCGATCTCGGCGGCGAGTCGGTGTTCGATGGAGGGCAGCATGGTTCGACCTGCAAAAAGATTCGGCCTCTGTGTCACGAGGCCGATGGGTGGCATTTACGGGGAGTGCATTATGCCGAATAACCTCAAACCCGGCACATCGCGCGCCGAGTTTGAAGCGGCATCGAGGTCGCGCAAGCCATCGCTGAACGTGCGTGCCCGGTTGTCTAAGATGAAAGCCATCCCATCAGCCGAGGAGTCTCCATGAACACCACCGTCACCCCTCTCATGAGCCAGTTCGTCACCCATGATGTGAAGCACTTCATCGTCAGCAAGCCGGCAGGGTTCTCCATCGTGCCCGGACAGGGGCTGGAGCTGGCGATCAACCGGCCGGGCCTGATCGAACAAGGCCGGCCATTCACGCCCACCAGCCTGGCCGCCGACCGGGTGCTGGAATTCACCATCAAGGGCTATGCGGATCACGCTGACGGCGTGACCCGCTTGCTGCACCAGCTGGAACCCGGCGCTGAACTGCTGATGTCGGAACCCTTCGGCACCATCAGCTACCAGGGCCCTGGCGTGTTCATCGCCGGCGGCGCCGGCATCACGCCGTTTCTGGCCATCCTGCGCGATCTGGCGCAGCGGGACGAGCTGGAGCGGCAGACCCTGATTTTTTCCAATAAGAGCCCGCGCGACGTGATCTGCGAAAAGGAGTTGCGGCATCTGCTGGGGGAACGCTGCCGGCTTCTTTGCACCGGCGTCGAGGCGCCCGGGTACGCGCATCGGCGCGTCGACCGGGCCTATTTGCAGGAGACCGTCACGGACTTCGATCAACGCTTCTATGTCTGCGGTCCGCCGCCTTTCATGGACGCCGTCAACGCGGCCCTGACCGAACTTGGCGCAACGTCGGAAAGCCTGGTGTTCGAACGGTGACGCGCGGTCCTTACCAGGGAATTTCGGTGCCGTTGTAGCGCAGGAAATGGCCGCTCTGGTCGAGGCTGAAATCATCCACCAGCAAGCGTAAAACAATGGTGTTGGTCTTGTCGCCGGCGATGTTGGACAGCGTCTGCAGGTATCGATCTGGATCGTTACGGTCAGCCACGCGGGTGATTCGCGGCCCGCTCAGGCCTTGCCGTGCCCCGCCAGCTTGCGCCAGACCAGGCCGCCCGGCGCCTGATTGCCGGTGAGCAGGTAGTCCAGCATGCTGTAATCCTGCAGCCCCAGCGCCTGTTGCAGGCGCGTGTTCGATTCGCCGCAGAACAGGATGCGGTCGCCGTCCATCAGCGGCAACTCGTTGTCCGGCACCAGGATTTCCTCGTTGCCACGCTTGAGCAGCAGGGGCACGCAGGCCAGTTGCGCGTTGCGGTCGGACGGGCTGCGCAGCAGGTCGCCGAGGCGGACGGCACGGCCTTCGTTCAACGCTTGCCAGATCGCCAGGGTGCCGGTTTTCGACAGTTCCCTGACCCACACCTCGGGCACGGTATCGCCCACCACGGCGGCGATGCGGCTGAGCGCGACATCGGCCCAGGCATCACCCTGATGCAGCGCCAGGCTAAAAAAACGCGGCAGCAGCGGCGTGGTAAGCAGCGAGAGAAATTCATGCGCCACGATGCTGGACGGCTGCATGGTGGCTTGGGCGGCAAAACGCTGGAACAGCGCGGTGTTGGCGTGGCGATTCTGCCGCAGCACGATGAACAGCCCGGGTTTGAGCTGGCGTGCCGTCATGGCGATGGACAGGTTGTTGATGTCGTCGTGCGTGCCGGCGACGATGCCGACGGCCTGTTCGATCCCGGCCTCCAGCAGGGTGTGCGCTTCGGTGCCGCGGCCGGTGACGGCGTGTTCGTTGTCTGCGGGCGGGTGTTCGTCCACCACCACCAGCTCGATGCCTTGCTTGTCCAGGTGGCGCGCGACCGCCTGGCCGAAACGGCCGTAGCCGCACACCAGCCACGTCCCGCGCGGCGGTTCCATCGGCATCGCCAGCGGTTCGCCGGGCACACCGGTGAGCCACTGGTAGAGCAGGTGATGGCCCGGATTGTTGATCGCAATGCCGAGATGCTCGCCGAATATTTCGAAGGCATTCACCACGTCCACGACCCCGAATGATTCCATGTTGGCAGCGGTTTCCAGCAGGTCGGCGCGG
>NCCT01000102.1 GCA_002279795.1 Hydrogenophilales bacterium 12-61-10 | reverse complement strand
GGCTTCATCGAAGCGCCCCAGCGTGACCAGAATCTCGCCCTTGAAGCGCAGGGCGTCGACCAGATACTTCGGCTTGCTGCGGATCAGCACATCGCACGCCGCCAGCGCGGCTTCCAGATCCTGTGCGAGAAAATGCCGGTAAACGTCGCGAAATGCCTGCTTGCGCAGCAATATGGCTTCCAGCCGGTTGCGCAGGATTTCCGCGCTGAAAGGCTTGATCATGTAATCGTCCGGAGCCAGTTCGGCTGTGGCAGCGACTTTCTCGTAAAACGACTCGGCGGTGACCATCATGAAAACGGTTTCCAGCGAGATCAGGTTGCCGTGACGCAGTTCTTCCAGCAGTTGCTGGCCATCGCGGCCGTCGCCCAGGTTGAAATCGCACAGGATGAAATCGAATTCCTTGTTCTTGACATGAAACAAGGCTTCCGAAGCATTGGCCGCCAGCTGGACCTTGACCACGCCGAAATTGGAAAGCGTCAATCGCAGGGCATTGCGCATGCCCGGGTAGTCGTCCACCACCAGCGCACGCAGGGACGCGTAGTCAATGAAGGACTCTTTGGCCGATGCGGGGGCCGGTTCGTTCTTGATGAATGCAGAGGGAAAGTTCATGCCGGTTTCTCTCTGCAAATAAACGGGGCCAAAATCACGGCGCAATCACTCGAATGGTCGATATCGACATGAATAGCGGCGATTTTCGCCCAAACTGAACCGTCAAAACCCCTTTCAGGCCAGAGGGCTCTGGGCTCAGTCGTGAGTCAGCAAGGCTTCGGGGGCTTCCAGCGCGGCTTTGAGCGCAACCAGAAACTGCACGGCATCGCGGCCGTCGATGAGTCGATGGTCGTAGGTCAGCGCCAGATACATCATCGGGCGGATCACCACCTGGCCATTTTCAGCGACCGGCCGATCCAGGATGGCATGCATGCCGAGAATGGCCGATTGCGGCGGATTGAGGATGGGCGTCGACAACATCGAGCCGAACACACCCCCATTGGTAATGGAAAACGTGCCGCCCGTGAGGTCGTCAAGCGTGAGCTTGCTCTCGCGCGCGCGCAGACCGAAATCGGCAATGGCGCGCTCGATTTGAGCCGATGACAAGGTTTGCGCACGACGCAGGATGGGAACGACCAGCCCGCGCGGGCTGGAAATGGCGATGCCGATGTCCGCATCGCCGTGCCACACGATGTCATGGCCATCGATGGCAGCATTGACGATGGGGAATTGTCCGAGCGCCTGGCACACCGCGCGCACAAAAAACGACATGTAGCCAAGCTTGACGCCGTAGCGGGCTTCGAATTCACCCTTGTAGCGCTGGCGCAACTCGTTTACCGCTTGCATGTTCACTTCATTGAATGTGGTGAGCATGGCGGCGCTGTGCTGCGCTGCGACTAATCGCTCTGCCACGCGGCTACGCAGGCGCGACATGGGTTCGCGGCGGGATTCGCCCGGCTGAATCATCTGCTGCGTCGCAGGTAAAAGAACACTCGCTGCCGGCACGGCAGCGGGAACAGGCGTTTGCGCGATGGGGGCTTTAACCGCCACAGTGGGCAAAACGGGCGACGCCGGTCTGGCGGCCGCCACTGGCTGAACCGACGGACCTGGCACCATCGACTCATCACCGGTTTCAATCACCGCAACGACTTCATCCGCCTTGACCACGGCGCCCTCGGGCTGGCGCAGTTCAAGCAGCGTGCCGGATGCTGGCGCAGGGATTTCGAGAATCACCTTGTCGGTTTCAAGATCGACCAGCGCTTCGTCGCGCGCAACGCGCTCGCCCACCTGCTTGCGCCAGGGCAGCAAGGTTCCGCTCGCCACCGAGTCGGACAGCATCGGCACCCGCACTTCAACTTTCATAGGATGTCTCCAGCGCATCGTGCAACAGCGCGTCCAGTTCTGCCCGATGGCGCGATAAATGGCCGGATGCCGGCGCGGCGGCGGAAGGACGGCCTGCGTAATGGAACCGCCGGCCTTCGGGCGCGCAATGGTTGAGGTGATGCAGGGTCTGAAACCAGGCGCCCTGATTCATGGGCTCTTCTTGCGCCCAGACAAAAGTGGCAGCCTGCGGATACGCATTCAACACCTTGCTGAACAGCGCCTCGGGGAATGGGTACAACTGTTCCACCCGAACCAATGCAACGTCGTCCAGTCCGCGTGCCTGGCGCGCCGCATCCAGGTCGAACCACACCCGCCCGCTGCACGCCACCACGCGTTTTGCCTGAACCGGGGCACGCGGGTCGTCGATCACGGTCTGGAAACAGCCTCCACTCAGATCAGCCAGCGACGACGTTGACGCCGGATAGCGCAGCAGGCCTTTCGGCGTCAGGATCACCAGCGGTTTGCGTAACGGCCGCACCAGCTGCCGCCGCAGCAGATGAAACATCTGCGCAGGCAGCGTCGGTACGCAGACCTGAATGTTGTCCTGCGCGCACAGCTGCAAAAAACGCTCAAGCCGGGCAGATGAATGTTCCGGTCCCTGCCCTTCCAGCCCGTGCGGCAGCATCAGCGTGAGACCGCATAATCGGCCCCATTTGGCTTCGCCGCTGGCGATGAACTGATCGATCACCACCTGCGCGCCATTGGCGAAGTCGCCGAACTGCGCTTCCCACACCACCAGGGTGTCGGGGTCAGCAGTCGCGTAGCCATATTCGAACGCCAGTACGGCTTCTTCCGACAGCAGCGAGTCGATGATGGTGAAATTGCCCTGCCGCGCATGCAGGTGTTCGAGTGGGATATACACGCCGCTTTGGCGACGCTCGCGCTTCTGGTCGTGCCACACCGCATGGCGGTGAAAAAACGTGCCACGTGCCGAATCCTGGCCCGACACCCGGACGTTGTAGCCGCTGTCGAGCAGGCTGGCGTAGGCCAGGTTTTCAGCGTATCCCCAGTCGACCGGCAATTCGCTCGCGCGCATTTTGCGGCGGTCATCCAGCACTTTCTGCACGCGCGAATGCAGTTCGATTTCGTGTTGCAGCGTGGTGATGCGCTCACCCAGGAAGTCCAGCCGCCCGGCTGCGACGGCAGTCGACGCCTCGACATCCGGCTGGCCATTGAAGCGCGCCCAGTCGATGCCAAACGTCCGGCTGAAGTCGGACTGAACCGGCGGACTGAGCGAGCCGCCCTGTTCGAGGCGTTCGCGGCAGCGGTCGACCAGGGTGTCGGCGTCAGCCTGCGTCAGCACGCCTTCGTTCACCAGTTGCTGCGCATACAGGGTCCGGGTACTGGGATGCGCCTGAATGCGGCGATACATCAA
Source organism: Hydrogenophilales bacterium 12-61-10 (assembly GCA_002279795.1). Classification (GTDB taxonomy): domain Bacteria; phylum Pseudomonadota; class Gammaproteobacteria; order Burkholderiales; family Thiobacillaceae; genus Thiobacillus. Next base: position 6,425 of record NCCT01000102.1, on the reverse strand, counting down.
GGGCTGGGTGGCGAGCGGCTCATCCTGCTCGTTGTGGCCATGGCGGCGATAGCACACCAGGTCGATGAAAATATTCTTGTGAAAGGTGTAGCGGAAATCGACCGCCGTGCGCACCGCAAACGCAACCGCCTCGGGGTCGTCCGCGTTGACGTGCAACACCGGCGCCTCGACCATCTTGGCGACATCGGTGCAGTAGAGGGTCGAACGCACATCGCGCGGGTCGGACGTGGTGAAACCGATCTGGTTGTTAATGACGATGTGGATTGCGCCGTGGTTGCGGAAACCCCGCGTCTGCGACATGTTGAGACTTTCCATCACCACGCCCTGCCCCGACAGCGCGGCGTCGCCGTGCAGAATCACCGGCACCACTTCGTAGCCGAGCACGTCGCCGCGCCGGTCCTGGCGCGCGCGCACCGACCCGCGCACCACCGGATGCACAATTTCGAGATGCGACGGATTAAAAGCCAGCGCCAGATGCACCGGCCCATTGGGCAGCATCACGTCAGTGGAAAAGCCCTGATGGTATTTGACGTCGCCGGACAAGGGCGCGGCGTCGCCCGCTTGCGGCTCGGCGTAAAGGCTTTCGAGCGAACGCCCCATGATATTGACCAGCACGTTGATGCGGCCGCGATGCGCCATGCCCATCACGATTTCCTTCGCGCCATGGCGGGCGCAGCGTGAAATCACCAGATCGAGCAGCGGAATCAGGCTCTCCCCGCCTTCCAGCGAAAAGCGCTTTTGCCCGACGTAGCGCGTGTGCAGGAATTTTTCCAGCGTCTCTGCATCGGTCAGCCGTTGCAGCAGTTGCTGTTTCAGCGCGGGCGATGCGCCAAAGTTTCCCTGCGCCAATTCGAAGCGTTCCTGCAGCCAGCGTTTGCGCGCCACATCGGTGATGTGCATATATTCGATGCCGATGTGGCCGCAATACGCGCTTTTGAGCCGCTGCAGAATTTCACTCAGCGTGGTGCGCTCGACCCCGAACAGGGAACCGGTCTCGAACGTACGGCCGAGATCGGCTTCGGTCAGGCCGTAATGGGCGGGGTCGAGCTCGGGCGTGGGCGGCGGTTCGAAACGCCGCAAGGGATCGAGATCCGCTTGCCGCACCCCCATATAACGGTAGGCGTTGATAAGTCGCAGCACCCCGACCTGGGCGGCATCCGAACAGTCGTCGAGCCCTGGCAGCGGCTGCGCGAGCCAGGGCGCCAGCGCGTCGTCGGCAAACTGTTCAAGATAGGCCGCGTTACCCGCATAGAGCGGAGAAGTCGACGACCAGTCGGGTGGGTTCATCGGCAATCGCTTCGCAGACTGGCGAATCAGGCGCTCCGTTGATCGCTGCGTTGATCCATCGGCACGTATGCTCGCCGGGCAGCGCCGGTGTAGAGCTGGCGCGGACGGCCTATTTTATGCGCGGGGTCGGACAGCATTTCGTTCCACTGCGCAATCCAGCCGGCGGTGCGCGCCAGCGCGAACATCGCGGTGAACATGCTGGGGGGGATGCCCATCGCACGGAAAATGATGCCGGAATAGAAATCGACGTTCGGGTAGAGCTTGCGCGCGATGAAGTACTCGTCTTCCATCGCGATGCGTTCCAGCTCCATCGCCATCTTGAACTGCGGGTCGTCACGCAGGTCGAGTTCGTCGAGCACCTCGTAGCAGGTCTCGCGGATGATGCGCGCGCGCGGATCCATGTTCTTGTAGACGCGGTGGCCGAAACCCATCAGACGGAAGCCGCTGGTCTTGTCCTTGGCGCGCTTGATGAATTCGGGGATGCGCGAAATGTCGCCCATTTCGTCGAGCATTTTGAGCACGGCTTCGTTGGCGCCGCCGTGCAGCGGCCCCCACAGCGATGCCATGCCGCTGGCCATGCAGGCATAGGGATTGGCGCCGCTGGATCCGGCCAGACGCACGGTAGACGTCGAGGCGTTCTGCTCGTGATCGGCATGCAGGATAAAAATGCGGTCGAGCGCGCGCGCCAGCACCGGGTTGGGCTCGTAGGCTTCGCACGGGGTCGAGAACATCATGTGCATGAAGTTCTCGGCATAGGAGAGACGGTTTTGCGGATACACGAAAGGCTGCCCTTCGTTGTATTTGTAGCTCCAGGCCGCCACCGTCGGCACCTTGGCGATGAGCCGGTGCGCCACGATCTCGCGCTGTTTCGGATCGAAGATGTTCATGTCGTCGTGATAAAACGCCGACATCGCGCCGGTGACGCTGACCATCACTGCCATCGGGTGCGCGTCGCGGCGAAAACCACGGAACACGTTCTCCATCTGGTCGTGCAGCATGGAGTGGTGGCGGATCGAGTATTCAAACGCAGTTTTCTGCTCTGCCGTCGGCAATTCGCCGTGCAGCAGCAGATAGCTGACTTCCATGTAGTCGGCCTTGTACGCCAGCTCCTCAATCGGATAGCCGCGGTAATACAGCAGGCCTTCATCGCCATCGATGTAGGTAATGGCCGAGTTGCAGCTCGATGTCGCAGTAAAGCCGGGATCGTGGGTGAAGTAGCCTTGCGCGGCCAGCGCGCGGATGTCGATCACCGGCTTGCCGTAGGTGCCCTGCTCGATCGGCAGTTCAATCGACGGACTGCCGTCGCTGAAAGTAAGGGTGGCGGTTTTTTTCATCGTGCTTCCTGAAAGTAGTGCAGCCTGGTAGGTGTGCAGGCGTTGCAAAATCGCTGCAAGAGCCGCGTCGCTGTCAGGCGACTTGCCCTGCAATCGGTCTGCAATCTCCATGTCCGACAACGTCAGCAGCCGCTCCAGCGCGGCCGTCTCATCAGGTCGAAGTGTAGCGCGGTGCGTGGCCCAAAAGCCACCCAGCCAGAGATCGAGTTCAAGCAAACCACGGCGGCAACGCCAGGTGATCCGGTCGCTGGCCAGCGTATCCGTTTCAGACACGCCGCTTGACCAGCAGCGACTTGATGCGGCCGATGGCCTCGGTCGGGTTCAAGCCCTTGGGACAGGCGTCGACGCAATTCATGATGCCGCGACAGCGATACAGGCGGTACGGGTCTTCCAGATTGTCCAGCCGTTCGGCGCTTGCCTCATCGCGCGAATCGGCGATAAAACGATAGGCCTGCAGCAACCCCGCCGGGCCCACGAACTTTTCCGGATTCCACCAGAACGACGGGCACGCCGTGGTGCAGCAGCCGCACAGAATGCATTCGTAGGCACCATCGAGCAGCGCACGGTCGGCCGGGGTTTGCAGGCGCTCGACCTCGGGCTCGGGCTCGCCGTTGATCAGATACGGCTTGATCGAGCGGTATTGCTTGTAGAACGGCTCCATGTCCACGATCAGGTCGCGGATCACCGGCAGGCCCGGCAACGGCCGCACCTCGATCGGCTGCTTCAGTTCGGACAAGGGCGTGATGCACGCCAGCCCGCACACGCCTTCGCGGCAGGAACGCCGCAACGACAGGGTTTCGTCCTGCGCCTTGATCGCCAGCAGCGCGTCGAGCAGCATCTTGCCGGCAGGCTCGATGTCGAGATCGACTGCCTGCATGAACGGCTTGTCGCCGGACTCGGGGTTGAAGCGATAGAGGCTGAAGCGCATGTCAGTACACCCGTTCCATCGGTTTGATCGACTCTACCGTCAGCGGCTTCAGCCGCACCGGCTTGGTGTCCACCTGGTCAGACTCCCGCGAATACAGCGTGTGCATGAGCCAATGTGCATCATCGCGCAGAGGGAAATCCTCGCGCGTATGCGCGCCCCGGCTTTCGGTGCGCGCGATTGCTGCGACCAGGGTGGCGCGTGCCACGCCGATCAGGTTTTCAAGTTCCAGCGCCTCGATGCGCGCCGTGTTGAATATCCGGCTGCGGTCCTGCAGGCCGGCGTGCTGCAGGCGTTGTTCAAGCTGATCCAGCTGGCTCAGACCTTCGCGCAGCACCGCATCGGTGCGAAACACCCCGGCGTGCGCCTGCATCATGCGCCGCAGGTCGTCGCTGATCGCCGCCACCCGCTCGCTGCCGGGTCGTTCCCAGCGTGCCAGACGGGCCAGGCTGGCATTGGCGGCAGATTCCGGCAGCGAGCGCGGGTAGGGATTGTCGCGCAGGTAGTCCTGCATGTGCAGGCCGGCCGCACGGCCGAACACGATCAGGTCGAGCAGCGAATTGCCGCCCAGCCGGTTTGCGCCATGCACCGAGACACAGGCGCATTCGCCCACCGCATACAAACCCGGCACCGGCTCCTCGGGGCCAAAGCGCGCGGGCGCGACAACCTGGCCGTGCAGGTTGGTCGGGACGCCGCCCATCATGTAATGCGCAGTCGGCGCAACCGGAATTGGCGCATGGGCCGGGTCGACTCCGGCAAAGCGGATCGACAGTTCGCGGATGCCGGGCAGTTTTTCGGCGATGAACTTTTCGCCCAGATGATCAAGCTTGAGCTCCACATAATCGCCGCCGCTTTGACTGGAAGCCGCCCCGCAACCGCGCCCCTCGGCAATTTCGATGGCGATGGCACGCGCCACCACGTCGCGCCCGGCCAGATCCCTGGCATGCGGTGCGTAGCGATCCATGAAGCGTTCGCCATATTTGTTCAACAGATAGCCGCCCTCGCCACGCACCCCTTCGGTGATCAGGCAACCGACGCCGGCGATACCGGTCGGATGAAACTGCCAGAACTCCATGTCCTGCAGCGGCAGCCCGGCGCGCAACACCATGCCGAGACCGTCGCCGGTGTTGATCATGGCGTTGCTGCTGTTCCAGAACGCGCGTCCGGCCCCGCCGGTGGCGAGCAGCGTAGTGCGCGCCTCGATCACGATCGGCTCACCGCTCTCGATGCTCATGGCTGTCACACCAAGGCAATAACCCTCGGCGTCGCGCAACAAATCGAGCGCGAAGTATTCGTCGAAAAACTGCGTGCGACTTTTGATGTTTTGCTGGTACAGCGTATGCAGCAACGCGTGGCCGGTGCGGTCGGCTGCGGCGCAGGTGCGCGTGGCCTGCTCGCCCCCGAAGTGCTTCGACTGACCGCCGAACGGCCGCTGGTAGATCTTGCCGTTATCGAGCCGCGAAAACGGCAGGCCCATGTGCTCCAGCTCATACACGGTCGAAGCCGCCTCGCGGCACATGAACTCGATCGCGTCCTGGTCGCCGAGCCAGTCGCCGCCTTTGACCGTGTCGTACATGTGCCATTCCCAGCGGTCTTCATCGACATTGGCGAGCGCGGCCGTGATGCCGCCCTGCGCCGACACCGTGTGCGAACGCGTCGGAAAAACCTTGGAAACCACTGCGACGGTAAAGTCCGAGCGCGCCAGCTGCAGGGCCGCGCGCAAACCGGCACCGCCACCGCCGATGATGAGCGCATCAAACCGGCGCGTATTCAAGCCGTCCCCCAGACTATCGTTGCAAGCCACAGCACAGAGGCCGCCAGAACCAGAATGACGAGTCCGTTCAAAAGCAGTCGCACCATCACCGCATGGACGTAATCCATGAAAATGTCGCGCATGCCCACCCAGGCGTGCAATGCCACTGCCACGCCGGTCAGCAGGAAAGCCAGGCGAACCGACGCAAGCAAAACAAATGCGCGCCAACTGGCAAAATCGAACGGTGCGTGCAGCATGAATGCGCCGGCAAACAAGAACACGGCCAGTGCCAGCGCCAAAGCCGTGCCGCGCTGCAGCAGCCAGCTCCCGGTGCCGCCACGGGCGCCGAGCACCGGTTTCATGCGAACAGGCTCCAGGCGGCCAGGAGCGTCGCCGCCACTGCCAACAGCAACACCCCAAGACTGCTGCGGCGGGCCGCCGTGAGCGACGCACCCCAATGGACATCCAGCGCCAGATGCCGCAATCCAGCGAAAAAGTGCAAGGCAAACATCCATACCAGCCCCAGCAGAACCAGTTTTGCCAGCGGCAAGGCCAGCCACGCGCGCACCTCGTGAAAGCCGGCTTCGCTACCGAGCGATTTCGCCAGCAAGGCGATCGCGAACGGAAAGCTCAAAAACAGCACCGCGCCGGACAGGCGATGCAGGATCGATACCCAGCCCGCTAGCGGCAGATGGATACGCAAAAGATCGAGATAGACCGGGCTCGGTGGGTTGCTCACATGGCGCCTCTCAGCCTGCCAGAAACCCGGTCATCACTTGCTTCCGCATGACCCAGGCCATCAGCGCCTGGACGACTTGAGCACTGCCTTGGCCACTGCTTGCGGCACCCGCTCAGCCAGGCGCGGATCAAACGGCTTCGGCAGAATGTAGTCCGGGCCGAACACCAGCTTCTTTAGTTTGTACGCTTTAAGAACCGATGCAGGGACCGGTTCCCGCGCAAGCCCGGCAAGCGCATGGACTGCCGCAATCAGCATGGCCTCGGTGATCTCCGTGGCGCGCGCATCGAGTGCGCCGCGGAAAATGAACGGGAAGCCCAGTACATTGTTGACCTGGTTCGGGAAGTCGGAACGTCCGGTCGCCATGACGAGGTCGCTGCGCGCAGCCAT
>NCCT01000154.1 GCA_002279795.1 Hydrogenophilales bacterium 12-61-10 | reverse complement strand
ATCGACTGGGCAACGCTTCCTGATGTGGCGCAGCTTTGGCGTGAAGCATGTCCACCTGACATGGGACAGCATCCAGCCCACGCTGGGCCGAATGACACGGTCACAGCAGGACTGGTTTGAGGAGGTCAATGCGGTAGTGCGGTTGCTGAATGCGAAGGAAGTCGTGACCAGGAAGGCAATACGCATGGCACAGGAACTTGATCGTTGAGGATTGAAGCAATGAAGTGGGTACGCCACCCCTTGGCGTGGGTTCTTTTTAATCAACCGAAGGAGAAGAGGCAATGAGCAATGAATTTCGTGGCACGGGCAATTTGGGCGACAACCCCACGCTGAAGACCGTACTGGTCAAGGGCGAAGATCGAAAGGTCGCAGAGATCCGGGTTTTCTTCGACGAATACAAGCCGGATGGTCAGGGCGGTTTCGAGCAGTCGGGTGGGTTCTGGATGAATGCTTCGGTGTGGGACAAGCGCGGCGAGGAGGTTGCCCAGCACCTGCGCAAGGGGGCGCGTGTGCATGTCGCCGGCCGCCTGGCCGAGCAGGAGTGGACAGACAAGGAATCTGGCGAAGTGCGGAAGACCATGCAGCTCAATGCCGACGATGTCTATCTGTCGCTGTCTCGTCTGGAGGAAGTGAAATTCAGGCCGAAGGCGCAGGAAGTGGGGGCTTGATGCGAACAGCTCCCTTTCTGCTGCTTACATCAGCGCTCGTGCTCAATTCCTCTGCATTTGCTGCTGAGAGTCACGAGCTGATGATGTGCAATACCTATTCGGGAGGCGGAGGTGTCAGCGTCAAGGGCAGAACCCTCAAGTGCGAAGGCGAGCCGGATGCTCGCGGCTACAGCAAAATCTGGACGACGAGTCTGACGGACCTGTACGGCCAGGGTTGGAAGGTTGAGTCCATGTCGACCTACCCGGCGAGCTCGTCCGGGGAGGCGACGGTGATTTTCCTGTTGAACCGAACAACGACATCCGGTCCCGCTTCACCTGCCCAGAAATAGGAGGCTTCATGAGACACCCAACCCAGCCCGAGGAAAACATGATGGCAACGGTGCTGCTATCGGTGTCGGAAGATGCGTGCCGGCAAGGGATGGGCTCGGGATGTTTTCATGGGTTCGAGTTCAAGGCCATGAGGCTTGGGCGGCGTGGCCGGCCAGGTGCAATGGCAAGAGTGAAGATTGTGGTCAGTCAGGATGGCGAGGTGATCGAATCACGCTTACTCGATGTTCTGAATGAACCGTTGTAGGCCGCGGCTGGGTTGAGTCCGGGATATGAGCAAGCACTATTTCAACACGACGTTTGAGGGTGAACCCGTGACCGTCATTCTTGGATGGGACGCAACGGTTTGTTCAGGGAGGTGATGCAGTGATAGACAAGAACTGGCAGGAAATTGCCCCGGATCCTGATTGGGT
>NCCT01000153.1 GCA_002279795.1 Hydrogenophilales bacterium 12-61-10 | reverse complement strand
CCATGCCGGGTTTGAAAGCCAAGCAGGAACGCGACAAGGAGGCCGGCAAGGGATTCATGATGCAGGTTTTCGATGGCGGCTCTACCAGGATCGGGACTGTCACCAAGGGTTACGCCAAGGTGAGAAGCACCGACCCGAAGATCCGCCACCCACGCAACCCTGGCCTGCTCCGTCAGTTGACCGCAGGGGAGCACGCCCGGGTAAAGCAAATCCCCGAGCGTCTGATCGATGGGCTTTGCGAAACAACTGCTCATGAAGTTCTTGGCCAGTCGGTGATCTATGGGCCGTTCATGGCGATCGGTGCCTTGATTGCAATCGCGCTCAAGCGCTGGGCAATTGAAGGGCCGAGCGGTTGCCAACAAGGCGATGCAGCTCTGATTGCTTGCGGTTAGTTTTTGCCCTCCCTCCGGGGGGGCTTTTCTCGAACGCACGGACTGATGCCGGCGTGTTGGAGAAAGGCCCCGGGCCTTTGTGGTGTTTCACTGCTGGCTGTCAGTTTCAGCCCGACCGATGCGCGTCACGCATCGCCTTATGAGTCCGGTCAGTCCCTGAGACCGGAACGCCTCGATGTTCCCACAAGGGCATGGAGGCCGGGATTCAATTCATCAACCCAGCGGGGTGCATCCACCCCGCAAGGGTACGGCTGCCTCTGCGTTTTTCAGGAGAGCAGCAATGAGATGTATCAACGAACAACTGAGCAAGGCAAACGACTGTTTGCGCTTTGCGGCCGATGATCTGCGGAACGCACTGGCTGACTCTAACGCGGTGCAAGCACTTGTGCTGTTGCCGCTGATTGCCGACACGACCAGACTGGCGCAGCAGGTCAGCGCTCTGATCGAAGCGATGGGAGCTTGTGAAAGTGAAGCGCAGCATAAACTCGACTGGGACCTGATCGGGAAGGTGATGGCGAAGCACGGTATTTCAGGTGACATCGCACCACTGGAATCAGAAAGTGGGTTCATTGCCAGGCTTCTTGATGAGGCATGTTCCAGAACCTCGTGGACTCAACATGCATCTGATGAAGTGGACAGCTTGATATCCATCGAGATGAAACGCCATGTCCTGCACCTCGATGACCTTGAAGAGGCTGTGTCCTTTTACGCAGATGATATTGAACCTGGGCAAGGTGGCGTTCTTCAAGGAAAGCTGAGGGACTATTCCGGATGTACCCATGTATCGTTGATTCGGAGTGACTGGATCACCGTGGCAGCCAGTCTGCGGTATGCAGACAATCACAGCGCGGCGGCATATATCGAGGAAATTATCGATGCAGGCGCTGGCGATTAAGTGGGCTGAGCCAGGCTTGTAAAGGCTCTTGAAACGCGCATAATTAATGCAGTTGCACCTGCTGGCTGTCAGTATCAGCTCGACCGATGCGCGTCATGCATCGCCCTTGAATGCCGTTCAGTTCCTGAAAACGGCGGG
>NCCT01000152.1 GCA_002279795.1 Hydrogenophilales bacterium 12-61-10 | reverse complement strand
GAATCAAGCCGGTCCATCCGATATTCCTGTTCCAGCTGCGCTGGTTCAGGAGCATGAAAACCAGGATCCGGTTTTCCAGGAGTTGCTGGAATTGTTTGGGGCCGATCTTGCCGACCTTGTCTGGGATAGCAAGGACGTGAAACTTGACCCCACTGTGGATCGAGCGGTCTTCCGCAGCCAGCGTGACCGGCTGAAGGAGATGGGTTACGTGTTCGATGCCAAGTCCCAAGGATGGTCCAGGAAGGAAGAGTGAACATGAAATCGAGCATGCCTCCGCAGGCTGAGATTCTTACCATCACAGTTGACGATTTCCGTGCCCAACACGCTGAGGAAGTCGCCCACGATGTGTTCCTTCAGGCAGAGCAGATTCTGCGAAGTTTGGGGGATACGGGGGGTGGAAGAGCATTGGCCAGGCTCATCAAAGCGTTGCATGGTGAAGGTGGGTTGAAATTCAATGACCTCCTGCCCCTGGACAGTGGGAACCGCTCGATTGCGTTGGCGCTCATCAAGGAATTCCTGGATGAGTGCCGTTCATTTGATGAGTGGGCGTCACTGGCCGAATTGGCTGATCGTTGCGTATTTCATGGGATGTAGTGCCATGAAGCGAAATTCTTGAAAGCTTGAGTCCGGTCAGTCCCTGAAGCCGGAACGCCTCGCAAGAGGCCGGGATTATTTTTCATCAACCACCCTATGGGGAGTCACGACTCCCCACCGGGAAAGTGCTCCCCTAACTTTTTATTAAGGAGAGCAATATGTTATTTGGCCTTGGCATTACCGTCACAGAAGCCGCTCGCCAGCTTGGCATCAAGGATCCAGATGGTTACGGGATCATCCTGGCGACGACAGACGTTGAGTATGTGGATGCAGCAGAAGCCTTCCAGGCGGAGTGTGGCGAACAGTGCCACCTTGAGAGGGAGGACTTCGAGGCTGCAATTGATAGGCAAATGAAAAATGGCCGACTTGCAATGGGCTTCCTGTTCATCGGAATGGCCAGGATCGATACCGGTACGGAAAAACCTGTTCCCGGTACTGAGGCCTATGGTGTCGTGTGTCTGCCCGGTCAATTCAGCTGGGTAAAAACGCAGGACGCACTACCGGGCGAGCAACAGCCAGTGGTCGTGATCTCTGCGTCAGGGACGATGTCGTTCGGGCGGATGATCGAGGGGCGGTTCTGCGAGTATCACCCTGACGTAGACCGCTTCGTTGAAAGTGAAATGGAATGGGGCGGAACCCGGGGTATCCAGCAATGGATGCCGATTGATCGGCCTCAGTCCTGATTTTCTTTTAAAGCCCCCACCCGGGGGCTTTTCTCGAACACGCGGCTGCGGCCGGCGTGTTGGAGAAAGGCTCCGGGCCTTTGAAGTGTTTCACTGCTGGCTGTCAGTTTCAGCCCGACCGATGCGCGTCACGCATCGCCTTATGAGTCCGGTCAGTCCCTGAG
>NCCT01000101.1 GCA_002279795.1 Hydrogenophilales bacterium 12-61-10 | reverse complement strand
GCCCACCATCCGCTGAATCAGGTCGCCCGCGTGCTGACCTGGGGCGCGCTCGGCCTCCTGGCCTACGGCGCGACCAGCTGGGTGATGGCGCGGCCGTGGTTTGCGCTGACCACGCTGGAAGTCAAAACCCCGGTGGCGCACGTCACCGAGGCGCAGATTCGGCTGGTGGCGGAGCGCCGGGTGCGCGGCACCTTCTTTACTGTCGATCTCGACAACGTGCGCGAAAGCCTGGAAAAACTGCCGTGGGTGCGCGAAGCGCGGGTCGAGAGGCGCTGGCCCGACACACTGGTGGTGTCGCTGGTCGAGCAGGAACCGCTGGCGCGCTGGAACGACAACGCGCTGGTGAACGCTGACGGCGGCGTGTTCGTTGCCGCAACGGACGACGAACTGGCGCGCCTGTCGGGTCCGGAAGACAGCAGCGCCGAAGTGGTCGCGGCCTATCGCCGCTATCAGGCCGCGCTCAAGCCGCTCGACATGCGCATCGCCGAATTGCGCCTGTCGCCGCGCCGGGCGTGGTCGATCCGCCTCGACAACGGCATGCAGCTGGTGCTGGGGCGAGAGCAAACCGATGCACGGCTGGCACGCTTTGTCAGTTATTACCCACGCCTGATCAGCGCGCAGGCAGCGCCTGCTCCCATTCAGGCCGTGACTTTGACGGCCACGGCCGTCGCGTCCAAACCGGCCGCACCGATCCTTCCTCTCAGCGTCGACTTGCGCTACGCCGACGGCTTTGCCGTGCGGATGCCCAAAGGCGTTTCTCCTTTTAAACCGAGTCCTACATGAGTGCAGCATGAGCAAGCCAAGAGACCCAAAAAACCTGGTCGTCGGTCTCGATATCGGCACCTCCAAGATCGTCTGCATCGTCGCTGAAATCGACGAGATGGGAATGCTCGACATCATCGGCATGGGCACCCATCCGTCGCGCGGTCTGCGCCGTGGCGTGGTGGTCAATATCGAAGCCACCGTCAACGCCATCCAGCGCGCGCTGGAAGAAGCCGAGCTGATGGCAGACTGCAAGATCCGCGAGGTCTTCACCGGCATCGCCGGCAGCCACATCAAGAGCTTCAACTCGCATGGCATGTACGCCATCAAGGACAAGGAAATCAGCCAGATGGACGTCGACCGCGTGGTGGACACCGCGCGCGCGGTCAACATCCCGACCGACCAGCAGATCCTGCACACCATCCCGCAGGAATTCATCGTCGATGGTCAGGAAGACGTGCGCGACCCGCTCGGCATGAGCGCGGTGCGGCTGGAAGTCAAAGTCCACATCGTCACCGGCGCGGTGTCGGCGGCACAGAACATCATCAAGTGCGTGCGCCGCTGCGGCATCGAGGTCGGCGATCTGGTGTTGCAGCCGCTGGCCTCGGCGATGGCAGTGCTGACCGAAGACGAAAAAGAGCTCGGCGTCTGCCTGGTCGACATCGGCGGCGGCACCACCGACATCGCCGTGTTCACCGATGGCGCGATCCGCCACACCGCCGTGATTCCGGTGGCCGGCGACCAGGTCAACAACGACATCGCGGTGGCGCTGCGCACGCCGCCGAAAGAAGCCGAGGACATCAAGATCCAGTACGGCTGCGCGCTGCGCCAGCTGGCCGACGCGCGCGACATGATCGAGGTGCCCGGCATCGGCGACCGGCCGCCGCGCACCCTGTCGAAGCAGACGCTGGCCGAGTTCATCGAACCGCGCATGGAGGAACTGTATTCGCTGGTGCAGGCCGAACTGCGCCGCAGCGGATTCGAGGAACTGCTGTCGTCCGGCATCGTCATCACCGGCGGCTCGGCCGGCATGCAGGGCATGGTCGAACTCGGCGAAGAGGTGTTCCACATGCCGGTGCGCATGGGCTGGCCGCGTTACGAAGGCGGACTGTCGGATGTGATGCACAACCCGCGCTACGCCACCTGCATGGGCTTGTTGCTGGCCGGTCTGGAAGCGCGTGGACGCGATGCGCCGAAGCTGACAGGCAGCAGTCTCAAGGACATTCTGGAACGGATGAGAAGTTGGTTTAAAGGGAATTTCTGATGCCGTGCCGGCTTGATTGATTGCGGCGCGACATTGGGAATTGGTTTTTTGATTTGGCTAGATAAAGGAGGAGTAAAGATGTTTGAACTGATGGATGTAGATACCCAGGATGCAATTATCAAGGTCATCGGCGTGGGCGGCTGCGGCGGCAATGCGGTCGACCACATGATCACCTCGGGTTTGACCGGCGTGGAATTCATTGCGATCAACACCGACGCACAGGCGCTCAATCGCAACCAGGCCAAGCTGCAACTGCAGCTGGGCAATGGCGTGACCAAGGGTCTGGGCGCCGGCGCGAATCCGGATATCGGCCGCGAGGCCGCGCTGGAAGACCGCGAGCGCATCGCCGAACTGATCGACGGCGCCGACATGCTGTTCATCACCGCCGGCATGGGCGGCGGTACCGGCACCGGCGCTGCCCCCGTGGTGGCCGAAGTCGCCAAGGAGCTGGGCATTCTGACGGTTGCGGTTGTCACCAAGCCGTTCATGTTTGAAGGCAAGCGCGTGCGCGCCGCCAACGCCGGCATCGAGGCGCTGTCGAAGCACGTCGATTCGCTGATCATCATCCCCAACGAAAAGCTCATGCAGGTGCTGGGCGAAGATGTGTCGATGCTCGACGCGTTCAAGGCCGCCAACAACGTGCTGCACGGCGCTGTCGGCGGCATCGCGGAAGTCATCAACTGCCCAGGTCTGGTCAACGTCGACTTTGCCGACGTGCGCACCGTGATGTCCGAGATGGGCATGGCGATGATGGGCTCGGCGCAGGCCAGCGGCGAAAACCGCGCCCGCATCGCCGCCGAGCAGGCCGTCGCCAGCCCCTTGCTGGAAGATGTGAACCTGGCCGGCGCGCGCGGCGTGCTGGTCAACATCACCGCTTCCTCGACGGTGAAGATGCGCGAAATCCACGAAGTGATGAACACCATCAAGGCGTTCACCGCGGAAGAAGCCACCGTCATCGTCGGCCAGGTGCTCGACGACAGCATGGAAGATGCGCTGCGCGTCACCATGGTCGCCACCGGACTCGGCAGCCCGATCGCACGTCAGCAGACGCGCCCGATGCAGATCATCCGCACCGGCACCGACGATGCGCCGATGATGGTCGGCGGCGACGACGAGTTGCCCAGCGTCATGACCACCCGCCGCACGCGGGTCCAGGCCATGTCCGATTCCGGCGTCGACCATCTGGACATTCCAGCCTTCCTGCGTCGCCAGGCAGACTGAGCATGACGCTTGCCGCAGCCGGTTCGCCACGGGTTCAGCCTATGGCGAAGCGGAGCCCTTTGGGCTTGGGCGGCTTGCATCCCTGCCTGCCCGCCACGTCCTTCGGGCGCGTGCGGGCAGACGGCTCCGGCAGCCTCCCTAGCGGGCACGCGTGTCCGCTAGGGAGGCTCGTCCTGCTCAGTTAAAATGACAACATGATCAAGCAACGCACATTACAAAAACCGGTCAAGGCGGCGGGCGTCGGCCTGCACTCCGGCGTCAAGGTCGAAATGACCCTGTGCCCGGCAGCAGTCGATACGGGCATCGTGTTCCGCCGCATCGACCTCGAGCCGCCGGCCGAACTCAAGGCAGATCCGTATCTGGTCACCGACACGCGGCTGTGTTCGATGCTCGAATCGGGCGCAGCCAAAGTCTCCACCGTCGAACACCTGATGTCCGCGCTTGCGGGCCTCGGCATCGACAACCTGCTGGTCGAGCTGACTGGCCCTGAAATTCCCATCATGGACGGCTCCTCGGCGCCGTTCGTGTTCCTGCTGCAATCGGCTGGCATCGTCGAACAGGATGCGCTGAAGAAATATGTGCGCATCAAGCAGCTGATCGAAGTGCGCGACGGCGACAAATGGGCGCGCTTCGTGCCGCACAACGGCTTCAAGGTCGAGTTCACCATCGACTTCAAGCACCCGGTGTTCGACAAGAGCGGCAAGACCGTCAGCATCGATTTCGCCGACACCGCGTATACCAAGGAAGTCGCGCGCGCCCGCACTTTCGGCTTCATGCACGAGGTCGAATACCTGCGCAACCAGGGGTTGGCGCTGGGCGGCTCGCTCGACAACGCCATCGTGATGGACGAATTCCGCGTGCTGAACCAGGACGGCCTGCGCTACGACGACGAGTTCGTCAAACACAAGGTGCTCGACGCCATCGGTGACATCTATCTGTTGGGGCATCCGATCATTGGTGCCTTCGAGGCCTACAAATCGGGCCATGCGCTGAACAATGCCCTGCTGCGCGAACTGGCGCAGCATCAGGAATCCTGGGAGTTCGTCAGCTTCGAACGCGAGGCCGACGTCCCGCAAGCCTTCGCCCGGCTGCATCCGCTCGCCGCATGATCGCCGTACGCCTGCTGATCGTCATCCTCCTGATTGTGGCGGTGACGCTCGGGTTGGCATGGCTGGTGACCGGCAATCGCGCCCATCTTGCAACCCTCGGCCGCGTGCTGCGCTTCGCGCTGGTAGTCGGCGTGGCTGGCGCGCTGTTTTATGTGGTGGAACGCCTGGTCTTGCGCTAAACCTGAACGCTACGGGGCCTGTTTTCAGCTGCCTGCGTGGGCCGGCGTGATACATCTGCTGGCTTGACCGGCAGGTGTTCGGGCCATGTCCGGAAACTGGCCAGACAGCAGGACGCCACGTGATGCCGCAGGAACGCCGCCCCCCCCCCGATCCCGCTTCTGCCGAAACCCTGTTGAATCAGGGCCTGACGACCCGTCTTGCGCGCGAACGGCTGGCTGCGGAAGGGACGAACGCCTTGCCGGACTGCAGGCAATACGGCGTACGCGCAATGCTGCTCGACGTGATCCGCGAACCGATGTTCCTGCTGCTGATCCTGGCGGCCGCAATCTATCTGCTACGGGGTGATCTGCATGAAGCCCTGATGCTGCTGTTTTTTGTCGCGGTGGTGGTGGGCATCACGCTGTATCAGTCGCACAAGACCGAACGGGTATTGCAGGTGCTGCGCGACCTGACCAGTCCACGCGCGGGTGTTGCGCGATGGCGAAAAGCAGCGCATCGCCGGGCATGAGGTGGTGCGCGGCGACATCGTGATGCTGGCCGAAGGCGACCGCGTGCCGGCAGACGCGCTGCTGCTGATGTGCCAGGATCTGCAGGTAGACGAATCGCTGCTGACCGGCGAAGCCGTGCCGGTGCGCAAGGCGCTAGGCAACATCGTCGCCGCCACGGGGCGACCCAGCGGCGACGATTCGTCGCAGGTGTATTCCGGCACGCTTGGTGGTGCAGGGCAGGGCATTGCGCGCGTCACCGCCACGGGACCGCACACTGAAATGGGCAAAATCGGCAAGTCGCTGCAGGCCTTGCACCCCGAGCCCAGCCCGATGCAGCGCCAGGTGCGCCGCATGATGTGGCTCTTCGCGCTGCTCGGCATGCTGCTGACCAGCGTGGTGGTGGTGGTGCTGTACGGCCTCACCCGCGGCGCCTGGCTCGATGCCCTGCTGGCGGGGATCACGCTGGCCATTTCGCTGCTGCCGCAGGAGTTTCTGGTCGTGCTAACGGTTTTCCTTGCGCTGGGCGCATGGCGCATTTCGCGCAACAACGTGCTGACGCGACGCATCCCGGCGCTGGAAACGCTCGGCGCCGCCACCCTCCTGTGCGCCGACAAGACCGGCACCCTCACCGAGAACCGCATGACGGTGTCGCAGCTGGTGACGCGGGACGCGTGTTATACGGTTGACTACGCGCAAACGAATGCACTGCCGGAGCCTTCCCACGAACTGGTCGATCCATTCGACCCGATGGAGAAAGCCTTTCGCCGCCTTGCCGATCATTTTCTCGCCGGCACCTGTCCGCGGCAGACACCGCACGCATCGCTGAACAGGCCAACCAGCTCGCGGCGCAGGGCTTGCGCGTTCTGGCCATCGCCAGGGCGACGTTCGAGGGCACCATCCTGCTCCAGCAACAGCACGATTTCCCGTTTGTTTTCATCGGCATGATCGCGCTGGCCGATCCGGTGCGGCCGCGCGTGCCGCAAGCGATCCGCGTGGCGCGCCGTGCCGGGATGCGGGTGGCGATGATCACCGGCGACTATCCCGGCACCGCCGAAGCCGTCGCGCGCCAGGCCGGAATCGATCTGGCCGGCGGCATCCTCAGCGGTCCGGAGATCGATGCGCTCGACGATGCGGCGTTACGGCAGCGACTCGAAACCACCCATGTCTTCGCCCGTGTGGCGCCGGAGCAGAAGTTGCGCCTGGTGCAGGCGTTCAAGGCCAATGGCGAAATCGTGGCGATGACCGGCGACGGCGTGAACGACGCGCCGGCGCTCAAGGCCGCGCACATCGGCATCGCCATGGGCGGGCGCGGCACCGATGTCGCGCGTGAAGCGTCCTCGCTGGTTCTGCTGGACGACGACTTTGCCACCATCGTCGATGCCATCCGCCTCGGGCGGCGCATCTACGACAACCTGCACAAGGCGATGGCGTATGTGATTGCGGTACACGTGCCCATCGCCGGCATGGCGCTGCTGCCCTTGTTGTTCGGGCTGCCGCTGGTGCTCGCGCCGGTGCACATCGTGTTTCTCGAACTCATCATCGACCCCGCCTGTTCCATCGTGTTCGAGTCCGAACCGGAGGAACGCGACAGCATGAAGCGACCCCCACGACCGTCGGATGCGCCCCTGTTCAGGCTGCGCACCCTGCTGCTTTCGCTGCTGCAAGGCACAACCCTGTTTCTTGCCGTGGCGGCGGTTTATGCCCTCACGCTGCAACGCGGGCTGGGTGCGGACGAGGCGCGCGCGCTGACGTTCGCCACGCTGGTGATCGGCAATCTGTGGCTGATCCTGATCAACCGCTCCTGGTCGAGCACGCTGCTAACGTCGATCCGTACGCCAAATCCGGCCTTATGGTGGGTGATCGGCGGCACCCTCGGCTTCCTCGCAGGCGTGCTCTATATTCCAGGCTTGCGCGATTTGTTCGGCTTCGCCTATCTGCACGCGGCTGATGGACTTCTGGCCATCGCGGCCGGCGCGACCGGCGTGGTTTGGTTCGAACTCTTCAAGTGGCTCAAGCCAACACGGCCTCAAAAATCCGCCGCCTGACGGCTCCGGTTTTGGGTTTACCGGCCCGGTTTGGCCCGATTGTCAAAACAGCTGCGTCCGGCTTGCTTTCAGGCTTGTCACCGACTAGTACTAATGAACCATTCAATGGGGTACAAAAGTTAAAGTCTGGTTGCGGCCTGACGTTAACGATAAAGCAGGCCCAACCCTGCCTCCCTAGCCGGCCCTCCTCAACCACCAGGACACTCGCCATGCACACCATGCAATTTCTGACTTCACGGTATCGGATCAATGGCCTCACCCCTGCCGGCGCAGAGCCGGTGCAATGCCGTGAAACGCCGGAAGATCGGATGGCCGCAGTCATGGATGCGCTGGAGGAGATTAGTGAACTGATCACGCATCAATGTTTTTCCCAACCTGGCGCGCTGACCGAGGACAGCATCACGGCGTATGCGCTGGCGCTGATGCAGTTGCGTGAATGCGCCTGCGCAGCCGGACTCGGCCGCCTGACAAAAGCCTGCGATGCGCTGGCCGTGACGGTTGCACGGTTGATCGAGGACAAAAACTGCACCTGCATCAGACAATGCGAAGCCCTGACGCGCTTTGTCGTCCATGCGCGCGCCATGCTGCAGATGAACGCCGAGACGATCCGGCCTCACTCTGTGCCGCGCGCCCTGGCCAGCACCCTGGCCGCAGCGGAAATCACGGGTGCGGGAGCGTATCTGTCGCTCCAGACCGCACATTGAATCGCGCCTGACCGTACCGCTTGCAGCAGACAAGCCGCGCTTGTGCCAGTACCCCGTCCCTGACCCCGGCAGCAAGCCTGGCTGACCCGGCAATAACCATATCCCTCTCCCCGGCTGGTTTCAGGTTGCCAGTAGCAACTGGAAATCCTCGCCCAGCCAAGCCCCATCCATTCCTTGCCAGGTGAAATCCAGCACCCGGCAGGAACGAAGCTGCGCAGCGTCCAGCTTGAGCCCGTGCAGCGCCAGCCCCAATGGCTGGGTCGGCCGGTCAAATCCGTGGTTCCAGCCGTCGAATCCCAGATGCAGCACCGCCGGTTGCGGCAGCAGGATAAGCAGATCGCGCCCGGCGGCCAGATGCCCGATGCGCGCGCCCGGTGTCCAGACCCAGGTGGCGGCGGCGGGCGACTTGCCGGCGTAACGCTGCCACACGGCTGCCGGGCGGTCGAACACCTGCCCGCTCGCGTGCGAGACAGCCAGTTTGACGAATTCGGCATGCGCCCACGCCAGCGGCATGGCTGAACCGGTTGGCCGCCCCGGCTGCAGGTGACGCTGCGGCAAGGGCGCGGCATCCCACACCTGTTCCGGCAGCAGCCCCGCCGCGCTGGCCATGGCATTCATCGCATGCAGGTAGGGCAGCGGGTCGTCGCCTCGTGCCAGGGCGTGATGGCCGCGCTCGCCCACCAGCAGCGGCCAGCCACGACCGCGACCGCTGCCGTCGAACGGGCGGCCATCGGCATGCTCGCCGTAGCCGTCGCCGTTGTAGCGATGCCAGACCGGACCACTCGGTGTATCGGCCTTGAGCAGGGCGTCGACCAGTTTGAGCGTGTCCAGAATCAGCGCATCGTCAGCACGCCGCAGCCCCAATCGAACCAGTTGCAGAAAATCGACGCCCACCTGCGCGGTGGCATCCAGCCCCGGTTCCTCGGCGCGATTCTTGATCGCCAGATGGCGCTTCAGCGCGGCGGGACAGGCCAGAATGTCCTTCGGCGCCTCGCGCACGTAATGCGCGGCGACACCGTGTTCGCGGCCGAGCGCGCTGTCACGCGCCACGCACCAGTCTTCCAGCCGCGCATTCCAGAAATCGGCCACCTCTTCCTCCCAGCGGTCCTGCGGGCTGGAGGGGCCTTCGCGCAGCAGGAAGGCGAGCGCACGGCGCACCATGTCCGCCACCGGCATGCCGCCCAGCGCGCCGTGCTCGGCCAGGCTCACCGCCAGCAGCACCGGAAACGCCGTTTCGTCGAGCTGTACCCCAGACCAGTAGGGACGCCCGCCGAGCCACTGGTTCTGCAACCAGTGGCCATCGGCGTTCTGCGTCGCCATCAGGTAGCCGAGCACGGCGCGGGCCTCGGCTTCGCCGCCCAGCGCCAGCAGGGCCTGGGCGCATTCGACCAGATCGCGCGGCCACACCAGATGATAGCCGCCGCGCTCATCGCCCTGGTTGCCCCAGGGCACCGACAGGCTCGCCACCATGGCGCCCATGAAAGTCTTGTCGGAATGGGTTTTCAGTACCTGCGCCGAGGTGCGCAGCTGCGCGTCCAGCGCGGCCGGCAAATCGAACGCGCCGCAGCGCGTGGCACGTGCCGCATGCCAGTCGGTCCAGGCGGCAGCCTGCTGTTCCGACACGGCGGCAAACGGCTCGGCCAGGCTCGACAGCGCCAGCGTGGCCGCAGCCTGCGGCGAGGTGGACAGCCCCAGCGCCAGGCTGGCGCGTTGCGGCAGCGCCGCCATCAGCGCGACATTGCCGGGGCCGGCTTCGTGCCAGTCCCAGCGCATGCGGCCGTGGCGGGCAAAGTCCTGCCAACCGTCGCTGCTGCCGACATGTCCGGCCGACGTGGCGGTCAGCGCATCGCGGAATTCCGCATCCACCCCCAGCAGCGCCAGCGCAAACGGACCCTGCTGCGCCGACAGCATGCGCCGCCCGCGATGGCGGCCCGCCCAGGCCCGGTTGTTGCAGCCGGTGCCGCCCAAGTGCGGTGCCAGCAGCAGGTAAGGGCGCAACGCCGGGTCGCCGCTCAGTTCCACTTCCAGCCGCAGCACATCGCGGACGGGATCGACGCAGATGCGCAACGTCAAGCTGAAGCGCGGATGGCGATGCACGATGACGGGCAGCGGCACCCCGGGCGCGGGAAGGTCCAGCGTGTAATCCGCCTGCCGTTTGACCTCGACCCAGAACCCCGCGCCATCCGCCACGATGAAGCCGAGGTCGCGGATTTGCGGGATGTCGATGCGCGGGAAATACACCTCGTTGACGATGCCGTGGCCGAGGGTAAACCACAGGCGCGAGGAGCCGAGCGCGGTGCCGACCAGGTCCTTGTCGCTGGAGGTCCAGGTCGGCGCAAGACCGGGGTGGCCGGGGGCAAAGCCACTGTGGGCTGTCATGGATAGGACTCCAGCCCGCGAGAGGGAAAGCGCGGGAATCGGCTCACTGTACTGCAATGCTTCCGGGGCACGCGACCCCGGTGCGCCCAGTCAGGCGCGGCCGGGTTGCGCCAGCAACGATTCCGCGTCCAATGCGCCGGACGCTGGGGCATGCGCATGTCCCAGCGCCAGCGCGTAGATGCGCTGCAGATCATCCTCGCTGACGTCGATGAAGGTGTCGAGCTGAGACAGCGCGTAGACCAGGTCGCTATGCGGGATCATGCGCTCCGTCTCGCCAGCGGTCAGCGCCTCGAGCTGGGCTTTGG
The DNA here is from genome assembly GCA_002279795.1 of Hydrogenophilales bacterium 12-61-10. Lineage (GTDB taxonomy): Bacteria > Pseudomonadota > Gammaproteobacteria > Burkholderiales > Thiobacillaceae > Thiobacillus. The sequence continues at coordinate 2,093 of NCCT01000101.1, read as the reverse complement.
CCTCGACCGTTTCGCGCCACCACGCCTGCGGATAACGCCGCCAAGCAAACGGGTAATTGAACAGCACGGCGACGATCAGCAACACCACCACGTTCAACAACACCGGTACAAACAGATAGCCGTAACCCAGCGACAGGATCGGCGCGCCGCCCATGACCGCGAACAAGGCCGTTGCACCGCCCGGCGGATGCAGGCAGCGCAGCCAGTACATCAGGCCGATCGACGCGGCAACCGCAACCGAGGCAGCGAGCATCGGCTCGGGTATCCACTGCGCGCAGGTGACGCCCACTACGGCCGAAATCAGGTGTCCGCCGACCACCGGCCAGGGCTGCGACAAGGCCCCGTGCGGTGCCGCGAACAGCAACACGGCCGATGCGCCCATCGAGGCCACCGTAAGCGCGCCGACATGGTCGCCGAGCAGGGCATGGCTGACCCACAGCACGGCAAGAATGCCGATCAGGCCCCCCGCCGCAGAGATCCAGTGTTCGCGCTCCGAAACCGAATAAGCCAATTTACGGACCATGCCGCGCTCCCGCCTTAGCCCGTGCTCCAGGCGCGCGGACGCCGCATCCCGGCGATCTTGCATGCCTGCTTGACGTAGCCGTAGGGGAACAGCACGAACAGCTGCTTCTGCGCCTCGCGTCCCATGCGTTCAGCCAGATGCTTGATGGCAAAACGGGCATCGGCGATGACCTGGTGCTCGTCGTAATAGTCGCGCATGAAATGCAGCACGTCCCAATGGTCGTCGGTCAGCTCGATGTTTTCGTCCTGCGCCAGCACCCGCGCCACGTCCTCGTTCCAGTCGCCGGGTTCGACCAGATAGCCTTCCGCATCGCGTTCGGGCATCACGGTTTCGGTCATTGCGTTCATGTCAGACCCCTTTCAGTTAACGATGCGCCCAGTTTAGGGATTCCCTAATCATCCATCCAACGATATATTTTGCTATTTAATATCGACCAACCCGATATAAGAAGATGGATACCGAACTCGCCCGCACCTTTTTGATGGTTGCCGCCACCGGCAACTTCGTCGCCGCCGCCAGTCGGCTGCATGTCACCCAGTCCACGGTCAGTGCGCGCATTCACTCGCTGGAAACCACGCTGGGCGCCCGACTGTTCCAGCGCGGACGCAACGGCGCAGCCCTCACGCCGTCCGGCAAACGCTTCCTGCGTCACGCCAAAAACCTGGTGCGCACCGTCGAGCAGGCGCATCACGACGTTGGCCTGCCGCAGGGGTTTCGCGACGTGCTGACGCTTTCTGGTCGCATTGCCGTATGGGAAGGTTTTTTACCGCACTGGGTGGCATGGATGCGCGAAGCCGCGCCGGATGTCTCGCTGCGGCTGGAAATTGGCTTCGAGCCCGACATCATGCAGGGACTGATCGAAGGCACAGTGGACATCGGCGTGATGTACACGCCCACCTCGCGCAGCGGGCTGCTGGTCGAACCGCTGTTCGACGAAACCCTGCTGCTGGTGACCAGCGACCTTGCGCGCGGCTGGCCCGACGACGGCTACATCCACATCGACTGGGGACCGGAATTCCACGCCCAGTTCAGCGATCACTACCCGGATGCCCCGCCGCCCACACTGGTCGCCAACATTGGCTGGCTCGGCGTGCAGCAACTGCTGACGTATGGCGGCAGCGGGTATTTTCCACGGCGACTGGTGCGCCGCTATATTGAATCCGGGCAACTGTGGCACGTGCCGGACGCCCCGCAGTTCAAGCTGCCGGCCTGGATGGTGTTCCCGCGCGACAGCGACAACGTCACCCTGAAACTGGCGCTGGATGGCTTGCGCGAACTGGCACGCGACGAGCAGGCACTGGCAGGCTGATCGGGTTCGGATATCCCCGGCCAACTGCTGACTGCGCCTGGCGGCGATAACAACCCGAGCCTGCACAACAGACGCGGGCTGCAATGGATTTTGTTCGATTTGGAGATATACATAGAGAGCGGACCAAAACACAAAACGGGCGCAATCCCAGGCTGCATGAGCGGGAGGAGGACAGAATGCTGGATCGGTTGCGGGTGCATCAAATGCGGCTGCGGGTCGAGGCCTCGGGCTTGCCGCTGGTGGTCGAGTTATGGGACGGGC
>NCCT01000100.1 GCA_002279795.1 Hydrogenophilales bacterium 12-61-10 | reverse complement strand
TAAGGTGCAATTCGGTCTGTCGCATGGCCAATTCCTCAGCTCGGGATGGATATGCAACAGCATAATACATGTATCGTTATTTGTGTGTACTTATACTAGCACTAACCCTTTCCCTAATGGCTTCCGGCCCGGCTTTCGCCGCCGCATTCGTCAATGGTGGCTTTGAAGATGGCAACACCAACAGCTGGAGCGTCGGCACGGCCTCGCGCAATGGCAATCTGAGCACACTGAATCCCAGCACCTACCTGAACGGTGCAACGGGGCGCTCGGCAGTTGTGACGTCGGGCCTTGATCCGATCATCGGCGCCTCCATGGCGAACACCGTTTATTCGGGTAATTACGCATACCGCGTGGAAAACACCATTGATGGCGGCCATCTGTCCGTTGTCAGCCAGACGGTTACCAATTACACCGATTCCAACATTTTCTTTGCCTGGATGTCCGTGCTCGAAGGCGCCCACAGTGCCGAGCAAGCTGCCGGCATGAAAATCCAGCTGACCGATCTGACGACGGGTATTGACATTATTTCCCGTATCTATAGCGCTGAATTCAGCGCGGTCGATGCCCGATTCAGCCAGGCTGGCGATTATTACTACACGCCGGTATGGCAAATCGAGCAGTTGGCGATCGACAGCTCGCTGCAAGGTCATGATTTCCGCCTGACCGTGCTGGCGACCGACTGTGACCCGACGGCTCACCTCGGCTACGTCTACCTGGATGGTTTTGGTGCGCAGATTCCGGATGTCGACAATGGCGTGCCCGAACCGGCCACGCTTGCGCTACTGGGTCTGGGCGTGTTGGGCATGGGCGTGGCACGCCGCCGCAAAGCTGCCTGATACCGCTTTCTTGCAGGGATAAAAAAGCCGACGCATGCGTCGGCTTTTTTACGCCCGCCTACCTGGTTAGCGCAGATAGCCTTCATGTTCCAGCCTGAGCAGGATCTGCTGTACCGCTTCATCGATGCCGAGCCCGGTGGTGTCGATCGCCAGCTCCGGTTTCTCCGGAATCTCATAGGGATCCGACACCCCGGTGAACTCCGGAATCAGCCCTGCCCGCGCTTTGGCATACAGCCCCTTGCGGTCGCGGCCTTCGCAGGTTTCGATCGGCGTGGCGACGTGGATTTCGACGAAGCCGCCGACCGACTCGATCATGGCGCGTACGTCACGGCGGGTCTGGCGGTAGGGCGCGATCGGGGCGCAAATCGCAATGCCGCGGTTCTTGGTGATTTCGCTCGCGACGAAGCCGATGCGGCGCACGTTGATGTCGCGATGCGCCTTGGTGAAGCCCAGTTCGGATGACAGATGGCGGCGAACGATGTCGCCGTCGAGCAGGGTGACGCAGCGGCCGCCCATTTCCATCAGCCGCGCCGCCAGTGAACGCGCCAGGGTAGATTTTCCTGCGCCCGACAAGCCGGTGAAAAACACGGTGAAGCCCTGCCGGTCGCGCGGAGGGGTTTGCCGGTGCAGGTCAGCCAGCACTTCGGGAAAGCTGTACCAGTCGGGGATTTTGAGCCCGGCCTGCATGCGGCGCTGGAACTCTTCGCCAGACAGGGTCAGCGTGCGCGCGCCTGCCGGAGCATCGGCTTCGGGCAGATGCTCGGCGCGATCCTCGACGTAAACCATGCGCGGATAGGCGATCAGGCGCACGCCGATCTTTTCCGCCAGTTCGGCGATCGGCAAATCGCTTGCGGCCTGACTGAGGTCGGCACCGCGGCGGCAATCGCCGTCTGGCTGATGTTCGCCGCCGGCGATCAACAAACCACAGCCGTAATTGCGGGCGACGATGGCGCGCAGCAGCAGCGCACGCACGCTCGCCTCTCGCGGCGGCGCCGGCAGCAGCGACAGCTGGGTGGACGCCGCAGGAAAACGCTCACGGATGGTGATGAAGCTGCGCACCAGGCCGAAATACGCCGGCGCATCGGTAATGTCGCCCCCCGCCTGCGGGTGCAGCAGCAGATTGGCTTCGTTTTCGATTGCGGTTTTCAGGCAAAACTCATACTGCGCGCGATGCATCGGCTGGCGCGCCTGCCAGGCCACCACGTTGCGCCAGCCACGGCGGCTGAATAGCGCGCGCAGCTCGGCGGGCGTCGCGCGCAGCGAGGCAAAATCCGGATGCGGCGGCACGGCGACGCCTTCGACCGAACCGCCCAGGTGACAGACGCCCGCGTCCTCCCACAGATCGCTCACGGTCAGCACGGCCAGCATGAAACCTTCGCCGTCACGCAGGGCGACGCGATCGCCTGTTTTCAATGTGGCGGCATTTTTAGGGGAGCAGACAAGCGTGACCGGTAGCGGCCAGAAGCTGCCGTCATCCAGTTGTTGCTGCGCTTCCACCTGCGCACATTGCGCGCGGGTCATGAACCCGCTGAGCGGCGAGTAGCCGCCGACCATCAGCATTTCGAGCTCGCATTGCTGCCGCCAGTCGAGATCGAGCGAGGGCAGACCCAGCGCTTCCTGCTTCAGCGCCTCGGCTTGCGCCGGGTCGATCAGGTTGATAAGGGTGCCGCCGTACGGTGCGATGAGCTGGTTCATGTCGGTTCCGGAGTTCAGCGAAAAATGTCGAAAAAGGCCGCGTTAAATCGGGCCAGCTCGGCTTCGGGCAAATGGTTGATGCCGGCCGCGCCTTTGCGCCCGCCGCCGGTTTCAAACTGGCTGCACAAGGTGTCGGCGCCCGACTTGGCCAGCATCGGTGCGCGCACGCTCACCACATAGCCGCCTTCCGGTTTGGCGGTCAGCACGGCATGCGCCTGCGCGGGCGATTCGACCGCAAGCTGGTTGCCGAACACGCCAGAAATCCGCCGCGCCCATTTTTCAGCAGGCAGCAGAAAAATGCGGCCGCTGGCGCGCGCTTCCGCCGCGTTGACCGCAACGGCGCGCGCCATATCGCTCTGGTAACCCGCGTTGAGTGTTTGATACGCAGCCGACTCGGCGATGAAGGCGAACGGATCGGCATACGGGCGCAGCTGGCGATACAAATCGGCCGGGTCGAAAAACAGGTCGTCGAGCGTTTCACCGTAGCCGTTGTAATTGAGGCATTCGCCCAGGGACTGCAATTGCGCCAGCTGATCGGCAGACAAACCCAACGGCAGGGCTACCTGCCGCGCGGCATCGGCGAGGTTGTCGCCAAACGCGGCGGTCACTGCCCAGCGCACGTGTTTGCCGCCCAGATGCTGGTTCACCAGCAGGCTGGTGCAGACATTGGCATCGGTGTCGATATGCGGCTCGAAATTCGGGTGGACCGGAATATCGCCCGGCTGGTGGTGGTCGAAATACCGCACCTGTGCGCCCACTTCGAGCAGGCAGTCCAACGCATCGCGATTTTTTGACAGCGCGATGTCGAGCACGGTGACTTGGTCGCCCGCATGCGCCTTGACCCGCTTCAGCAGGCTGATGTCGCGCTTGGGACCGGTCACCAGTACGGAGTCGACGGGTTGATCCAGGCGCAGTTGGTGCAGCGCGCAGATGCCGTCGGCATCGCCATTAAAAACGTCAATCGTTCGTGCGGTCATGTTTGTTCGCTAAAATCATCAGATGGCACATCACAGCGCTGCTTCCCGTTCAACCGCGCTGACCCGCCCCGGTTCATCGATGCTGTGGATGAGCCTGCTATATGGCAGCCTGGTGATTTACGGCACGCTGTTTCCCCTGACCGAGTGGGTGTCCCCCTTCTCGGGCTGGTCGAATCCTATCACGCAGCCTTGGCCTGACCGGGCATCGCGCGCCGACATTATTATCAACGTTCTGGCCTATATGCCGCTCGGCCTGTTTATGACGTTGTGGCTACGTCCCAGGCTGGGGCTGGTCATGGCGGTACTGGTTGCCAGCCTGTTCAATTGCGGTCTGAGTTTTACATTGGAAGTATTACAGTCTGCGCTGCCAAGTCGCGTGCCATCGCTACTGGACTGGGTCACCAACAGCCTGGGCGCAGTCGCCGGGGCGCTGATCGCCAGCGCGTTCGACCCCCATCTCGCTGTCGGCCGCACGTTACTCAAATGGCGGCATGAATGGTTCGATGGCGGCAGGCTGATTAATCTGGCCCTGGTCATTCTGGGTGTATGGGCATTGACCCAAACAGCGCCGTTCGTGCCTTCATTCGACTGGGGGAATCTCAAGTCCGGCCTCAAGCCGCTGGGCAATACCCTGCGCCACCCTGACACGTTTCATGTCACGGATGCGCTTGCCATCGGCTTCACCCTGTTGGCACTCGGTTTGATCACGCTGCATGCTGCGCGCCGTCAGGCGCTGGGCGTGTTCCTGGCGTTCAGCCTCGCGGTGTTGCTGGCAAAGGTGCCGATAGTGGGACGGCAACTGACGCTTGAAGCGATACTCGGATGGCTGGGGGCGATGAGTGTCCTGTTTTTATTGCCGCGCCGCACAACGCCGGCAATTCGCTTGATGGGCGCAAGCGCGGCCTTGTTGACGGCCTATGCACTGGTGCAGTTCAAACCCGGCAACTTCCCCGGCACCCATCCAATCAACTGGATTCCATTTCAGGGTCAGATAGGGTCGCTGGTGGGGATGAGCGACATCATGGAAACGCTATGGCCGTTCATGGCGATCGGCTTGGCGCTGCGCTGGCTTACGCCGTGGCGCTGGCGGCGCAGCGTCCTGTTCGCGGGCGGACTTGTCGTCATCCTGCTGGCTTTTTCGCTGGAATGGATGCAGCAGACCATCCCGGGACGATTTGCCGATATCACCGACGTCCTGCTGGCAGCATTGGGTTGGACGATCCCATGGCTCTTGACCGATATTCGCGGACAGGCAACGCCGCCCGAGCGGGTGCCCACTCCACGCCAGATACGCTGGGCCTTGCCTGCGCTGGCGTTCACGATGGCATCGCTCAGTATGGCCGGATGGATGGCGGGTAGCCAGATGCGGGTTGAAACCGACGAGCGTGGTCGCGCCATGCTGGCGCTACCCGAGAACATGGAACCGATTACCCTCCCCGGTTTTCGTACTGGCCACCCCCGGCTGCCCCACCCAAGCAGCGCCGACATTGCGCGTCTTCGTCTTGAAAACCCGGGTTGGTTTGATCACATGCAGGGGCAGGCGCGGGGGGGTTCCGGAGATCTGACCGCGATCATCAACATGGCCTATATCGAACCAGGCAGCCAGGACCTGGCGCTGCTGCACCGCAGATTGATGGATATCCACTACAGTTATCGCGGCCAACAGGCAAAGCCCATCGCCCACGCTTACGACTGGCTATACGACCAGTGGAGCGAGTCACAACGCGAATCCTTACGCGGCAAGCTTGCCGAAGGAGTGGAATATCTAGTCAATTTCATCCGCCGTGACCGTCTGTCTCCCTATAACGTTTACCTCTACAACAGTCCTTTTCAGGCGCTGCTGGCCGCCAACCTTGCGCTCTATGGCGACGATCCGCGCGGCGAACTGAATATGCGGTTTACCTACGATTTATGGATGCATCGCGTATTGCCTGCCTGGCGGCAAGTGATGGGCAAAAATGGCGGATGGCACGAAGGAGGCGAATACGTCGGCATCGGTATCGGCCAGGCCATTTATCAGGCGCCCGCAATGTGGCGCGCCGCCACCGGCGAGGACTTGTTCAAGAGCGAGCCGGAATTACGGGGATTTCTGGATTTTGTGACATATCGCCGGCGCCCTGACAACACCGATTTCCGCTGGGGCGATGCAGGCTTCTTTAGCAAGATTGTTCCCGACGTGGTGCCGCTGGCGCTGGAGTACCGCCATGCGGCAGCCTACAACCTGCGCCCGCCACGTTCGGCGCCAGAACCCAGCAGCTGGCCCTGGGGGCCCCTCACCGATGCCACCCTGCTGGATTCGGCAAGCCAATCCACTCTGCCGCTCGCCCGATATTTTGACGGTATCGGCCTGGTGGTCGCGCGCAGCGACTGGTCACCCGATGCCACCTACCTCAGCTTCAAGGCGGGAGACAATTTCTGGTCGCACTCGCATCTCGATCAAGGCGCATTTACCCTCTACAAGGGCGGCGAACTTGCCATCGACAGCGGCTTCTATGGGCCCAAATACGGCTCGGATCACCACATGAACTACACCTACCAGAGCATCGCGCACAATCTGGTCACCGTCACCGATCCCGACGATGACGCGCCATCCAGCGGCAAAAACGTGGTTCGCATCGCCAATGATGGCGGCCAACGCCGCATCGGTTCTGGCTGGGGTCTGGAATCGGCACCGATCGATCGCAACGACTGGCTCGAGCAACGTACGCTCTATCACACCGGCACCATGCAGCGTTATTTCGAGGGTCACGACAGCGTCGTGGCCGTTGCCGACACCACCCCCGCCTATACCAACGCCCAGTCTGGGAGCGGTGAATTTTCACACCGCACCCGACGTGTCGAACGCATGTGGCGCACCCTGATTTACGACCGCGCAAGCGATGTCGTCATCGTCCGCGACCTGGTGAAATCCAGCCGCGCCGAATTCCGCAAGCGCTGGCTGCTGCATACCCAGACCGAACCCAGTATCGATGGCCAGCGGTTTTCCGTGACCCTGCCGGCTGATGCGGCGCGCAGGCAATCGGGCGGCAGCCTCAACGTTGAAGTCCTGCTTCCGGAGCAAGCCCGCCTGGAAAAAGTCGGCGGCGCGGGGGCCGAGTTTTTTGTCGATGGCAAAAATTATGACGAAAACGGTACGCTGGCGTCGGCCATCCTTAAAAAAGGCCAGCCCACCGAAGCGGGCAGCTGGCGCATGGAAGTCTCGCCACCGGTTGCGCAAGAACATGACGAATTTCTGGTTGTTCTGATTCCCCGCACGGCCTCGTCAAGCAACTTGCCACGCATCCGAAAACTGGTGGCAGGCCAGCAGCACGGGGTTGAAATCATGACGGAAGCGGGTACGCGGCGCTGGTGGTTTACAGCGGATCGCAATGGCGTGCGGCTTGAAACCGACGCCGTCAACGAAGCCATTTTCCCTCTACTGGATGAAGAAGAAACAACACGCTGGCAACGATTTAAGGCTTGGTGGCAGCGTGTTCTTTATTGAGCACCGTAACCCACCCAATCCAAGCGCGTCACACCCCGGAAAGCCCGTTCGGCTTTATGCCACTTCGGCCGGGTCATCCG
>NCCT01000006.1 GCA_002279795.1 Hydrogenophilales bacterium 12-61-10 | reverse complement strand
ACACGGCTTTGGCTGCATTTTGACCATGCGGCACCACGCCGGAAAACCCACTGTAAACCGCCCCGCCCTGGCTACCCAACCACCATTCTGCGATCGGTTCGGGCAGACCCTTGGTTGCGATCTGCAAGAGCGCAGCATTCAGGAACGCAAGACCGATGAAAAAAGCGATCAGCAATTTTGGCGCCCAGTGCATCTTCTTGCCGCCGCGACGCCGAAACTCGGTCAGGGCATACAGCACCAGCGCCGTCGCGGAAAAAACCGAGATATGCATGGCGATCACATCCAGCCCCGGCCAGCGACCGATCGTCAGCCCGAAATAGGCCATCAACGGAATGATCGCTGCCAGCACGGCGCGCAACATCGGCGGCACGCTTCGGAACAAGCCGATGATGGCGTAAAGCACGAGAACAGCCATCAAGCCGCCAAACAGGGTGATCATTGTTGTCATGGGCGAAGGCTCGGTTTGTCAAAATGCACCACTTCGACGCGCGTTTCAGCGGGTTTGCCTTTAGGCGTGATGAGTATCTCGAATTGTTGGGTCCTTGAGGCCAGATCGGGCGGCAGGTGCACGCTGGCCTGCACTAACCCGCTGTGGCCCGGCTTGATGGTTACTTCCCGGAAATGACCCAGATCAAGCGCTGATTCGGGTATGCCCCGGGCCGAAAAGACATAGGTCTGCGGTTCTGCCGCCTTGTTTGTAATGCGGATTTGATAACGGTTCCGGATCTCGCCATTCGACAACACGACATAGAGCGGCTGACGAATCTGGCTTACCGCGCGATCAAAACTGCCGCGTGTGCTGATGCTGTAGACAAGGTAAGCACTCATCAACACCAAGGCCACGCCGTAACCGATGATTTTCAGCCGCTTCCATTCCAGTTTGACAGGGGCGGGGGTGGGCAAAGCCAGATTTTTTTCGGAATCGTACCGAATGAGACCGCGCGGAAAGTCGAACGAATCCATGATGGTGTTGCAGGCATCGATACACAGGCCGCACGAGATGCATTTGTATTGCAGGCCGTCACGAATGTCGATTCCGACCGGACACACCTGCACGCATAGTCCGCAATCGATGCAATCTCCCAAGCCCTGCTCATGCCGTTCCGCAAGCGCGCGCTCACCGGAATTGCGGTTTATGCGGCGGCGCTCCTGCACGACAGTGGATTCAGCGCGCTCCCGCCCGCGGCGTTCCACCACGATGCCGCGCCCGGCACGTACGCTTGCGCGGCCGTGCGTGCCTTCGCCACGCGCTGCATCGTAGTGCACCGCCAGCGTTTCGGGTTCATACATCACACTCTGGAATCGGCCATACGGACAAATATATGTGCAGATCTGCTCCCGCATCAGGCCTGCAGCCGCATATGTCGCCACGGTCAGAATGCTTACCGTGATGTACGCAGCCGCAGCGGCCTGGCCTGTAAAGAACGCCAGCACCAATTCCGGCGCGTAGGCAAAGTAGGCCGCAAAAGTCATCCCTGTCCAGAACGAAACCAGCAGCCATGCCGCATGCGTGCTGCCAATCTTGAGCAGTTTTTCCCGGTTCCAGGATTGCCGGAACAGCCTAACCCGAGCCGGACGCTCGCCTTGTATCTTGGATTCGATCCAGATGAAAAAATCGGTCCACAAGGTCTGGAAGCAAAAATAGCCGCAAAATGCGCGGCCGACCAGGCCGGTGACGAAGAACAGCAGGATGGCTGCGATAAACAGGAGCAGGGCCAGCCAGATGACATCTTGCGGATAAACCGTCAGGCCGAAAATCAGAAAGCGCCGCCCCATGACGTCAAACAATACAGCCTGGGCAGGGGCATCCGGGCGAGCCCAAGGCACCCAGGGCAAGAGAAAAAATATGGCATAAGCCAATACCAGTACCGACGTTTTGAAACGCCGGAAAGGCCCCTTCACGGAACGAGTGAAAATCGGGATCCGTTTCTGGTACAGCCCGAGTTGGTCTTCTATGCCTGGTTGCATGGTATCGCCGTTAGGTTAGTAGGAAGCAAAAGCCCCCGAAAACGGGGGCTTTTGCTTGATTCAATCAAGTGGCTCACACCCCGCCACCCAGATCATGAACATAGACTGTCAACACCTTGATTTGTTCCGGAGACAAACGTCCAGCCCAAGCCGGCATCACACCTTTGGCCAGGCCATTGTTGATCACGGTACGTATCGCTGCGACCTTGCCTTCGCTTGAGGGCGTGGCATTCACGCCGGCCCACAGCCAGATGCCATCTGTCAGGTTGGGCGCGCCAATTTCCTTGCGGCCCTTCGCATCGACGCCATGGCAGTAGTAACAGGCTGCAGTTTCATTGTGGAACAGCACATCCCCTGCCTTTGCCAGGGCTGCATCGTGCTGAAGTCCTGACAGGCTTGCGACATAATTGGCCAACTGATCGATCTGCACGCCAGTCAAGACGTCACCAAAACTCGGCATGTAGCCGCGACGACCGTGCAACAGGGTTTGATTGATAGTCTCGTATGAGCCACCGTAGAGCCAGTCATCATCGGTCAGGTTGGGAAAAAACCCGACCACGCCCTGCCCACCGGACTGATGGCACGCTGCACAATTGTCCGCAAACAGGGCCTTTCCGGAAGACAGGATGAATGCGGTAGCCTCTGGGTCACGCGAGATCTGCTCATAAGACATGGCGTTGACCTTGTCAAAATAGGGCTTCTGCTCAATCGCGGCCTTGTTCATGTCTTCCAGATACAGAGCACGGGTATTCCAGCTATGTGTTTTGGTTTCACCTGCGCTATTGACGTAGGTGACATCCGACAAACCACCGATCCAGCCTTTTCCAAACGGCCAGGATGGATAGATCGTCCAGTAAATAATGGCAAAAACAAACGTTGCGTAAAAAGTGTAAACCCACCACACCGGCAACGGATTGTTGTATTCCTGCAGATCACCATCCCAGGCATGGCCTGTTGTCTGAACGGTTTGAGATTGTAGTTTTTGCTCGCTCATTGCGTGTCCTTCGTGTTTTTTTGATCGCCCAGATCCTTCCCGCCTTGCTGTTCATCCAGAAACGGGATGTCACGGTAGGTTTCGAGTCGTTTGCTGCGCTTTTTGTCGCCGTAAACATAGAGCAGAATGCTGACAAAAGTGACGAAGAATATGATCAACGCCACGGGCTTGGTGTTTTCAGATTTTGAAAACCACATCAACCATTCCATGTTCAGACTCCTTGCCGATTAGGATCAGCGGTCATTGACGAAAGCATCGTCGTCGTACTTGCTGAAATCAACCATGGTGCCCAAAACTTGCAGGTAAGCAACCAAGGCATCCATTTCCGATACGCCGGAGCGGTCACCGTCATAGTTGCCAAAGTTGGCTTGCTCGAGCAGATTCTTTTGCGCGTCCGGGATGTGCAGCAACGGCGCAACCGTTTCGCCGAACTTGACGACGTTGGCTTTGTATTCTTCCTGAGTCAACGAATAAGGCACCCCAACCTTACGCAGGGCTTTCATCCGATCGGCGGTATCCGAAATATCCAGCTTGGTCGCCAGCAGCCAGGGGTAATTCGGCATCACTGATTCAGGCACCATCGAGCGCGGCGCAACCAAGTGCTGGACTTGCCATTCGTTGGAGTATTTCCCTCCCACCCTGGCAAGGTCCGGACCCGTTCGCTTGGATCCCCACTGGAACGGGTGATCATATTGCGACTCGGCAGCCAGAGAGTAATGACCATAACGCAGCTTTTCGTCGCGGAACGGACGAATCATCTGCGAGTGGCACAGGTAGCAACCTTCTCGCTGATAGATGTCGCGTCCGCGTTGTTCCAGCGGGGTGTAGGGACGCACGCCTTCGACTTTTTCGATGGTTTTATCGATAAAGAACAAGGGGGCGATTTCGACCAGGCCGCCGACACTGATTGCCAGCATCGTCAACACGGCCATCAGGCCGATGTTGGTTTCAATCCATTCGTGTTTGAAGTTGAAGTTCATTATTTATTTCCCTGATCAGGCACGCGCCAGCTTTGCGGCCAGCTTGGCCTCCAGAACCACGTTCTCCCGCTTCGCCTGGCGGATGGTCATGAGCGAATTGAACAGCATCAGTACCGCGCCAGTGAGGAAGAACATGCCACCGATTGCGCGCATTGCGTAGAACGGCATCATGGCCGCGACCGACTCGGCAAACGAATACTGCAAGTTGCCGAACTCGTCGAACGAACGCCACATCAAGCCCTGGGTGATGCCGGAAATCCACATCGCGACGATGTATAGCACGATGCCGATGGTGGCGAGCCAGAAATGCCACTCGACCAGTTTCTGGCTATACATTTTGGTATCCCATAGTTTGGGAATCATGTGATAAAGCGAGCCGAACGAAATCATTGCCACCCAACCCAGCGCGCCCGAGTGCACGTGACCCACTGTCCAGTCGGTGTAATGCGACAGCGCGTTGACTTCCTTCAGCGACATCATCGGACCTTCGAAGGTCGACATGCCATAGAACGACAGCGCAACGATCATGAAACGCATCACCGGGTCGGTACGCAGTTTGTCCCAGGCACCCGACAGGGTCATGATGCCGTTGATCATGCCGCCCCATGATGGCATCAAAAGCAGAATCGAGAACGCGGCGGCAAGCGACGAGGTCCAGTCGGGCAACGCGGTCCAGTGCAGGTGGTGCGCACCGACCCACATGTACATGAAGCCCAGCGCCCAGAAATGGATGATGGACAGGCGGTAGGAGTAGATCGGGCGGCCGGCCTGCTTCGGCACGAAGTAATACATCATGCCGAGGAAGGCCGCGGTCAGGAAGAAGCCCACCGCGTTGTGGCCGTACCACCACTGCGTCATCGCATCCTGGGTGCCGGCAAACAGGCTGTACGACTTCATCGAGAACAGGTCGATCGGCATCGCCAGGTTGTTGAAGGTGTGCAGCAGCGCGGTCGCGAGGATGAAGGCGAGATAGAACCAGTTGGCGACGTAGATGTGCGGCTGCTTGCGACGCATGATGGTGCCGACGAACAGGATCAGGTAGGTCACCCACACCACCTCGATCAGCAAATCGATCGGCCATTCCATTTCGGCGTATTCGCGCGATTGGGTGTAGCCCAGCACATAACTGATGTCGGCCAGAATGATGATCGCCATCCAGCCCCAGAAGGTAAAGCTGGCCATGCCATCAGAAATCAGACGGGTCTGGCAGGTTCGCTGCACAACATAGTAAGAGGTTGCGAACAACGCCGACCCCCCGAAACCAAAGATCACGGAGGTGGTATGCACCGGACGAAAGCGGCCAAACGAAAAGTATGGACTGTCAAAATTAAGGAACGGCCACGCAAGCTCAGAAGCGATATACACGCCAACGAACATGCCTATGACTGCCCAGACAAGCGACATTACGGCGAACTTTTTTACAATATCGAAATTGTATTGTTCCGCCCCGGAATAGGTTGTTACCGCCATCGACCGCTCCTATAGACCAAAATAGCGCGGCATCATGTCGCGCCTTAAACAGCATATGCTTATATTAAAAAACTGTAGAATTATATGACAGCCCGAGCATCCGCCGCAAGAAACACCAGCGCCTCAAGTTGCCCCAAGCAGGGCTTTAAGATCCTGCGCAATCAGATCAGGGCTGCTGCCATAAGGGATCAGCAGCCGCAAGCGGCTTTCTGTATCGTAGACATACGTTCCCGCGCTGTGGTCTATCAAATAGTTGTCGGCGCCCTTAACCGATGTCTTTTGATAGACGACTTTGTATTCCTTTGCCAGCGCTTTCAAACCAGCTTCATCAGTCGTCATCCCCAGGAAACGGGGATCAAAAGCGGGCACATACTGTTTGAGCAACTCGGGCTTGTCCCGCTGCGGGTCGACTGTTACAAAAAGCACCTGGACCTGATCCGCCTGGGGACCGAGCTGTTTCAATGCTGCGGCAAAGTCCGACAGGGTCGTGGGGCAGACGTCAGGGCAATGCGTATAGCCAAAGAAGATGGCGACAACTTTGCCCTTAAAGCTGGCGAGCGTTCGTGTCTGCCCGTTATGGTCGGACAGTTTGAAGTCACGTGCGAACGCTGCTCCCGTTATATCGGTTGCCTGAAACACGGGAGGTTGCGGCGCCGGGTTGCAAGCCGCCAGCACTAATGTCAAAACCAGCGCAAGGATGACTTTCATGGCTCAAGTTGCTCGAACAGCATTCCAGGGACGTCGGCAAGACGATACTTACCGGTTTCAACGGCTTTGGCGAGCTTTTCAAGACTCGTATCCAACAGCAATTCGATGATTTTTTTCTTGACGGGTATCCAGCGGAAATGCAGTGGACAGGCGGTTTCATCGCTGCATTTCTTAAGCCCCAGCAAACAGCTTTCGGTGAACGCCGGCCCTTCTGTCAAAAGCAGGATATGCATGAGCGTGATTTTGTTACCCCCCTCACGCAAGCAAAATCCGCCCAAGCGGCCCCGGAACGAAACCAGCAGATTGCCCTTGGCAAGGCTTTGCAGGATTTTGGCTAGGTAGGGTGCAGGAACGCCGAGCTTGCTGGCAATATCCTTATTAAGGACGGGCGCGGCCGCCGGCTGGGTCGCCATGTAGATCAGCGCCTGCACGGCATATTGACTGGTGCGGGAGAGAATCACCTCGTGCCCCTGGGAATTGAGTGGGCACAATATAAAACAATCTTGTCTGAATATCTACAAACAAGACCTATTATCCTTATAAATCAAATGGGTAATGGCCAGTAATGGTCAATCAGCAGGAGCGCGAACAGCAAGCTCAAATACCAGATCGAATATCGGAAGGTCTCCCGGGCCAGTGCGTCGCTGTATTGACGATAAAGGCGCCAGCTGTAGGCCATAAAGCCTCCGCCCAGTAAAACCGCGCCGGTCAGGTATATCCAGCCGCCCATCCCGGTGCCTACTGGAAGCAAACTGACGGCGAATAGCAAGGCAGTGTAGAGCAGCAGATGCAGCCGGGTATACGCTTCACCATGCGTCACGGGCAGCATCGGCAAACCAGCCTTGGCATATTCATCGCGCCGGAAGAGCGCCAACGCCCAGAAATGGGGCGGCGTCCAGGCAAAAATAATCAGGAACAACAAAAGCGCATCATGATGCACTTCACCGGTCGCCGCCGCCCAACCCAGCACCGGTGGCATCGCACCGGAAGCGCCGCCTATGACGATGTTTTGTGGCGTGGCCGGCTTGAGGATAGCGGTATAAATCACCGCATAGCCCACAAAAGTGGCCAAGGTCAGCCACATGGTGAGTGGATTCACAAAAACATTCAGCAGGGTCAGGCCCACGCCTCCAACCACCCCGGAAAACAGCAAGGTTTGAATACTGGTCAGTTCGCCACGAGGCAGCGGGCGCGCCCGTGTGCGTGCCATGACTGCGTCGATTTTTTGCTCGACGAGACAATTGAATGCTGCAGCTGCCCCGGCCACCAGAGCGATGCCGAGCGTGCCTGCCCATAGCACGTTCCAGGCTGGCCAGCCTGGAACAGCGAGAAACATGCCGATCACAGCCGTAAACACGATCAGGCTGACCACCCGCAATTTACACAGCGCCAGAAATTGCTGGCAACGACAGGTCGCGCTCTCGATCATCAAGGATTCCATGCTTATCTCCTGCGCACTTTAAAGTTCAGCCAGACCAGGCTGCCCAGCAGCAAAGCGGCGCCCGTGTTGTGCGCGACCGCCACGGCCAGCGGCAAGCTGAACAAAACATTGCTGATTCCCAGCGAAACCTGCAGCGTCAGCAGACCGAGAATCACCAGCCCCATGCCGGCATAGCCCGGCGTGCGCAATACGCGAACGACAAGCCAGGCCAGATATAAGGTCAACACCAAAGCCATCAAGCGGTGTGTCCAGTGAATGGCGGTGAGCGCCGCCATCGGCAAGAGTTCGCCTGTCGCGGTTTCGCCCAGCTCACGGTACAGGGTGAAGCCGTGTTCAAAGTCCATGACGGGTACCCAACTTCCCTGACACAAGGGAAAGTCGGTACAGGCCAGCGCAGAGTAGTTAGTGCTCACCCATCCACCCAGCGCGATCTGGATAACGACCAGCATCAGCCCGAGCCCTGCGGTGCGACGCAAATGTTCCACGTTTGCAAAATAGGCATGGCTGGCTTGTCCACGTTCGCGCAACCACAGCCATAGCAAAAGGGAAAGCGTAGCCATGCCCCCCAGCAGATGGGCGCTGACGACCAGCGGTTTGAGCAACTGCGTGACCGTCCACATCCCCAGCAGCGCCTGGAACACGATCAGACCCAGCAACAAAAGCGGTAGCCCTGGTCCACCCCGGGTCTCGCGGCGACCTCGCCAGGCTAGCCAAGAGATTGCGAGCACCAGCAGGCCGAGGGTGCCGGCAAAATAGCGATGCACCATTTCTTTCCACGCCTTGGCATGCGACACCGGACCTTCCGGACGCACCTGCAGTTCAGCATTGATGGCATCAGCTGCGTGGTGTGGCGTCAGTGCACCATAGCACCCTGGCCAGTCGGGACACCCCAGCCCTGCATCAGACAGACGCACATAGGCGCCCAGGCTGACGACACCCAGGGTCAGAATGAGCGCGGCCAGAATAAGCTTGTGATAAAACGTCATGATTAAGCGGGATTAGCCGATCTGCGAGGCTTTGAGCAACAGTTTGAGGTCTTTCATCATGCGTTTTGGATCCGGCTGGGCGGGGAACCGCAGCATCAGGTTACCAAGCGGATCGACCAGATAAATATGCTGGATTGAACGCTGCACAGCGGGAAACTGGCCGAGAAATGCAGGATCTTCTGGCCGCCAAACCTGCAGGCCGGTATGCGAATGCAGCAATTTCGCGTCCGGCGAACCCGGGTCGGCAAGCACCCAAAGGCGCTCAATGCGGGACTGATCCTTGCCTTGGGTAATGCGCACCTGCCGCATCAGGTACAGCTGCTGTGCGCAGGCCGCATCGCAGTTTGCAGGGCCGATGTGAACCATCACCCATTTTCCCTGCAGCGCTTGAAGATCGAAGGCTTGCCCGTCGAGCAGTTTTCCAGCGGTATGGTGCAGGGGCGCCGCCTTCAGCAGTTCACCATAATTGGTATGGCCGGCAGGTCGCCAACCAAAATAAGCGATATAGGCTGCGATCACCGGCACCATGAAGAAGCCGACCAGAACCAGAAATTTACTGCGTGAATTCAGCTGCATGCTTGATTTATTCCAGAAGTGACGCAGGTTTTTCGCGATCGCGTTTCACATTCATCACCACCCACAACACGACCAGCGTCGTTGCCAGACTGTACCACTGGAAGGCATAGCCGAGATGCATGCTGACGCCTGTGTCCGGGCGCGGCCAGTTTCGCTGCAAGCCATCACGAAGCGGGCTGGTTTGCAAAAGCAGAATGGGCTGCAGCGTCAAGCTGGATTCCGCTACATAACGCTCGAAATCCAGGTTTTGCCAGACACGCCCCCGGGGTTCGGCATTCGATAATTCAAGGTATCGGCTGTGGGGATCAATGGCTATACCCTCCACTTTCACCAGGCCTGCGGGCACAGAAACATGAGGCAACTGCTGGCGTGATGGCCCTGAAGCGACCCAGCCCCGATTCACCAGAAGACTGATCGGACTGCCCTCTATCCGCAGCGGCGTCAGCACGTGGTAACCCGCCACCCCCTCATGAACCCTGTTGTCCAGAAAAATTGTATTCCGGACGTCGAATGTACCCTGCGCTTCGAGCTTTCGGTACAGCAGCTCGTCAGGATTCAGCAATGTCTTGCCGACATGGATCGGGTGGTCGTTTAAGGCGGCATCGTACTGCGCCTGCAGGGCGCGCTTACTCGCCGCACGCTCACTTTGCCAATTTCCCAGCCACAGGGTCAGCACAAAGAAAAACAGCGCTGCAAGCGAAGGCCATAACCCCGGGGAAAACCGCCACTCACCCATACGAAGACTCAGCTTGTGCATGCCGGGGATAATCCAGTTAGACTGAAATTTTGCCGAGGAAACCCCACCATGCGCATTCTTGCCCTGTTATTCATCGTGTTCATTCTGGGGAGCCTCGCCAGCGCACTCTACTATCTGATCAAGGACAAGGGGCAATCCGACCGGGCAGTCAAAATGCTGACGGTGCGGGTCGGGCTCTCCCTCGCGCTATTCATCCTGCTAATGGGGGGATATTACTTCGGCATTGTTCCGCAAAACGGACTGCGTTGATCCCGTTCTCGTTAAAAAGCCGCCGGTCAGGCGGCTTTTTAACGTTTATCCGGTTTATCAAATCATCCAGTAAACCATGATGAACAGGATCACCCACACCACATCGACGAAGTGCCAATACCACGACACCGCCTCGAACGCAAAGTGGTGATCGGCACTGAAATGTCCGGCGATCGCACGTAACAGCATCACTAGCAGCATGGTCGTGCCGACCAGTACGTGAAAGCCGTGAAAGCCGGTCAGCATGAAGAAAGTCGAGCCATACACGCCGGCGCCCAGCGTCAACCCCATCTCGCTGTAAGCATGGTGATATTCATAAGCCTGCAATCCGAGGAACACGACGCCGAGCAGCACCGTCAACGCCAACCCCACAATCAACTGGGTGCGGCTGTTCTTTTTGAGTCCCCAGTGCGCCCAGGTCACGGTCACGCCCGAGCACAGCAGCAACAACGTATTGATCGCAGGAATGCCCCATGCACCCATCGGCGTGAACTGGAAACCGTCCTGCGTCAAACCGGGCCCCGCGGTCGGCCAGGTTGCCTTGAACTCGGGCCACAACTGCTGCATGGTGTCGCCCTCCCCCAGCCACGGCACCGACAGCACGCGCGTATAAAACAGCGCGCCAAAAAAGGCCGCGAAGAACATCACTTCAGAAAAGATGAACCAGCTCATCGACCAGCGGAACGAAGCATCGACCTGCTTGTTGTATCGACCGGCTTCGCTGTCGCGAATCACCTCGCCAAACCAGCCGAACATCATGTAAAAAAGCACCGCGAATCCAGCCAGCAATACCCAGCCGCCGTTATCGATTTCGCGCATGGTCATCACGCCGCCGACCGCCATCAGGAACAGGGCGATCGAGCCGACGATCGGCCACAGCGAAGGTTGCGGCAAATAATACTTTTCAGTTTGCGCCAGACTCATCTCTTCCCCTTATCCCTTGTCTATGGATTGCTCACGTCAAGAACCGCATCGCCAGATACACCACCAGCAACATCGTTGATACAAACACCGCTCCGCCAATCAATCCGGCAATGACCACCTGCACCGGCGTCAGGTTTTGCGCATCAGCATCGTAGTCACGCCGCTTGCGCACGCCGAAAAAACTCCAGAACACGGCAAGAACGACTTTGAAATTGCTCTTGTCAGCCATGTGGCAACACGTTCCGGAGACCACTGGCCGCAGCTTTTGGAGCCATATCGAAGAAAGTGTACGAGAGCGTCACCGTGTGGACCTCCGGGTCCATCGCGCGGTCCAGTACAAACAACACCGGCATCCGGCGCCGTTCGCCGGCAGCAAGCGTTTGCGGGGTAAAGCAGAAACACTCGATTTTCTTGAAGAACGCCGCAGCGCGCGCCGGGCCATAACTGGGCACCGCCTGCCCCACAATCGCGTGATCACTGTTGTTGACTACTTCGAATTCAACTTGAACCAGTTGACCCGGATGCACCTTGAGACGGGTTTGCAGCGGCCTGAACTGCCAGGGTAGCGACGTGTTGGTGTTGGCGTCGAACTCCAGCGTGACCCAGCGGCGGTTATCGATCTGGGTATTTTTCACCAGGGTTTGCTCGGCCCCGGAGTTGATGCCCGTTGCTTCGCAAATCTTGTAATAAAACGGCACCAGGGCAAAACCAAAGCCGAACATCAGCAACGTCACAACGACGAGCTTGCCCAGGGTTTTGGAATTACCTGCGGACATGGTCTATTTCAGGCCCGAATAGAGCGTGAAGATGAACAGACCGAGTGCCCAAACTGCCAGCAGAATGGCCGTGCGGTATTTGCTGTTGTATTTGTTCGCCATGTCGTCCGTTACCCTGCTCACTTCACCACCGGCGCCGTCTCAAAGGTGTGATAAGGCGCGGGCGAAGGCAGCGTCCACTCCAGACCCTCGGCGCCTTCCCACACACGGTCGGTTGCCTTCACGCCGCCGCGAGCGGCCTTCAATACCACCACCAGGAAAATCAGCTGGCTAAAGCCGAATATGAACGCGCCCACCGTGGCGATCTGATTGAACTCGGTGAACTGCAACGCGTAGTCGGGAATGCGGCGCGGCATGCCGGCAAGGCCAAGAAAATGCATCGGGAAGAACACGATGTTCATGCCGATCACAGACAGCCAGAAGTGCCATTTACCAAGCGTCTCGTCATACATGTAGCCACTCCATTTAGGCAGCCAGTAATAGATGCCAGCGAAGATCGAGAACAGCGCACCCGACACCAGCACGTAATGGAAATGCGCTACCACGTAATAGGTGTCGTGCAACTGGATGTCGACCGGTGCAATCGCCAGCACCAGGCCGGAAAAGCCGCCAATTGTAAACAGGCAGACGAAGGCGATGGAGAACAGCATCGGGGTCTCGAAGGTCATCGATCCCTTCCACATCGTGGCCACCCAGTTGAACACCTTCACGCCTGTCGGCACCGCAATCAGCATGGTCGAGAACATGAAGAACAGCTGCGCGGCCGCGGGCATGCCCACCGAGAACATGTGGTGCGCCCAGACGATGAACGACAGGATGGCGATCGACGCCGTGGCGTACACCATTGAGGCGTAACCAAACAGCGGCTTGCGGGCGAACGTCGGAATGATGCTGGAGACGATACCAAACGCGGGCAGGATCAGGATGTACACCTCGGGGTGGGCGAAGAACCAGAAGATGTGCTGGAACATCACCGGATCACCGCCGCCGGCAGCGTTGAAGAAGCTGGTGCCGAAGTTGCGGTCGGTCAGCAGCATGGTCACCGCACCGGCGAGCACCGGCATGGTCGCGATGAGCAAGTAAGCTGTGATCAGCCACGTCCACACGAAAAGCGGCATCTTCATCAGCGTGAGGCCGGGCGCGCGCATGTTGAGAATGGTCGTGATGATATTGATCGAGCCCATGATTGACGACAGGCCCATGATGTGGACCGCCAGAATCGTCAAGTCGTAGGAAATGCCGCCCTGGATGAACAGCGGCGGATACATGGTCCAGCCGCCTGCGACCGCACCGCCGGGAAGCAGGAACGAGCCCATCAGCAGCACGCCGGCCACCGGCAAAATCCAGAAAGCCCAGTTGTTCATGCGCGGGAACGCCATGTCGGGCGCGCCCAGCATCAGCGGGATCTGCCAGTTCGCAAACCCCGAGAACGCCGGCATGATCACGCCGAAAATCATGATCAGCCCGTGCATGGTGGTGAGCTGATTGAAGAAGTCTGGATTGGTCAGCTGCAGTCCGGGCTGGAACAGTTCGGCGCGGATCAGCAGCGCCATCGAACCGGCGGTAAACAGCATGATCAGTGAAAACCACAAGTACAGTGAACCGATGTCCTTGTGATTGGTGGTGGTAAGCCAGCGCATCATCCCGGAGGGCGGTGCATGATGGCCATGGTCACCGTGGCTGGGGTCGGCGTGGCCGTGTGCTGCATCAGTCATGTTTGGGCTCTCCTGACGGGTATTCCGGGTATCTTGAAATTCACGGCGCAGCGGGCGCGGCAGCTTCTGCGCCCCCGCGGGCTGCGGCAATCTGGGCGGGTTGCACTACGTCGCCGGTTTTGTTGTCCCAGGCATTGCGCTGGTAGGTCACGACTGCGGCGATGTCCACGTCGGACAACTGCCCGCCGAATGCCGCCATAGCGGTGCCGGGACGGCCGTTCATCACCAGTGCGATGTGCGCATCGACAGGGCCGGTCGCCACTTTCGAGCCGTTGATGGCCGGGAAAGCGCCAGGCAATCCCATGCCGTTCGCCTGGTGACAGGCGGCGCAGTTGCCGGCATAGATTTTCTCGCCGCGCGCCATCAATTCAGTCTGATCGAAGGTCTTGTCGTTGTCGGCGGCCGCGCTGCTCGCAGCGCCTTTCTTTTTCTCCACCCATGCCTGGTAGTCGGCTTCCGACACCACCTCGACCACAATCGGCATGAAGCCGTGATCCTTGCCGCACAGCTCGACGCACTGGCCGCGGTAAGTGCCGATCTTGTCGGCCTTGAACCAGCTGTCGCGGATAAAACCAGGAATGGCATCCTGCTTGGCGCCGAGCGCGGGCACCCACCAGGAATGGAGCACGTCGTTGGCGGTAATCAGCAGGCGCACCCGCTTGCCCACCGGCACTACCATGGGTTCATCGACTTCCAGCAGATAGTTTTCGCCCTTGGCGGCCGTGCCTTCGATCTGGTCGCGCGGCGTCGAAAGCGTGCTGTAAAAACTGACGCCGTCGTTGAGATAGGTGTAACCCCACTTCCACTGATAACCGGTGACCTTGATCGACATGTCCGGGTTGCTGGTGTCCTTCATGTCGATCACCACCCGGGCTGCCGGATAGGCCATGCCCATCAGGATCACGAACGGGATCACCGTCCAGATCACTTCGACCGTGGTGTTTTCGTGGAAGTTTGCGGCCTTGTGGCCAACCGATTTGCGGTGCTTCAGCAGCGAGTAGAACATTGCGCCAAACACCACAATGAAGATGCCCAGACATACCAGCATGATCAGGTTGTGCAACTGGAATACGTCCTGCGCCACCTTGCTTGCCGGCACTTGCAGGTTGTAAGCGTATTCCGCCCGAACCGGCAGGCTCGCAGCCCATGCCGTACCTGCCATTACTGCCCGTTGCCACTTGCTTGTCATCGCGCGCCCCCGTCCTCTCATCGCTGTTATGGGTCGATGTCGCGGCGCGTGTTATCGGTATGCCGCAACATGTGCCGCGCTACCTGACTTCACTCGCGCTCAGACTCAAGGTGAAATCAAGGCCGGAAACCAGCAAACCGGGTGCGGCAATCTGCCACAGACAGTACACGATGCCGCAGCTCCAAACAAGACGAAGCCTGTCTTTAACTTATTGATTTAATTATTAAATATCGTTATTCAAGAGTATTCTAAGATACTAACGCAGCAGGGATCGTCAGCCACCCTAGTGCGCTTGCATCCCGGATCGGCGCAGCCGAAAACGCCTGCACCCCGAGACAGGGCGCCGGCAAACGGGCGTGCAAGGTGTCCAGGTTGCCTGCCAGACTGGCCATCGCGGGGTCGATCATATTGCCCACCCAGCCCGCCCATGGCAGGTCTTGCCGACCGATTGATTCAGCCGTAAGCAGCGCGTGGTTGAGGCAGCCCAGCCGCATTCCGACCACCAGCACAACCGGCAAACCGAGCGCGTGCGCCAGGTCGGCCATGTCCGCGCATTCATTCAACGGCACGCGCCAGCCGCCCGCGCCCTCCACCACCACCACATCGGCCGCCGCGGCGAGTCGGGCATAGGCGGCCACGATGACGGACAACTCGATCCGGATGCCGGTCTGCAGCGCAGCGAGGTGCGGCGCAATCGGCGGCGCGAAGGAATAGGGATTGACGTCGCGCAGGTCGGCGGACACGTTGGCCGCCTGCAGCAGCGCGCTGACGTCTTCGTTGATCTCGCCCGGCTCGCAGCCCGCTGCAACCGGCTTCATCGCAGCCACCCGCAAGCCTTGCGCGCGCAGCGCATGAATCAGTGCCACCGCCACCCGGGTTTTGCCGACGCCGGTGTCGGTGCCGGTGACGAAATATCCGCGAGGCCGAAGGGGTGAGGCGTGAGGGGATGTCATCCGCCGGCGCGCTTTTTCTGTATTTTCAGCTGGATGACCTGCCGACCATCCTCGCGCCGGGTCTTGTCGCCGACCCAGGCATGACCGTAGATCACCTCGTAGGTGGCGGGCAGGCGTCCGGCCTGGCGTAACGCGTCGTAGGCCTGCTCCAGCTTTGCCCACGCCGCCTTGCCGAGCAGGCCGCGCTTGCGTGATGCGGCCGCGTTATGCGCGCCGATGCCCTTGAGGTCGCGCATCAGGGATTTGAGGTCGGCGTAGGTCAGCGTCAGCATCTCCATCTCCATGACCGGGCTGGAAAAACCTGCGTGCACAAGCATGTCGCCGATGTCGTGCAAGTCGACAAAACGGTTGACGTGCGGCGCGTCGTCGACTGCCGCGAAGGCGGTGCGCAACTCCTTCAGGGTATCCGGGCCGAAAGTGGCGAAAATCAGCAGGCCGCCGGGCGCCAGCACGCGGTGAAAGTCTTTGAGCGTTGCTTCGAGATCGCCCGCCCACTGCAGCGCCAGACTCGACCACAGCAGGTTGACGCTACTGGCCGCCAGCGGCAGCCGCTCCATATCGGCACAAAGCGTGTGGGTGAGTGGCGAGCGGTGAGCGGTGAGCAGGTCACGTGCGCGCTGCGCCCAGTTCGCATGCGGCAAGCGCGCACGTGCGGCCTTGAGCATCGCCGGAGCGAGGTCGAGCGCGCAGAGTTCGGCCGTGGCGTAACGCTCGCGCAAGTGCGCCAGCCCATAGCCGGTGCCGCAGCCGACATCGAGCACCCTGTCGGGCTGCAGCGTCATGAAATCGAGCCGCTCCAGCAGGCGGTCGCACACTTCGCGCTGCAATACCGCATGCGCGTCGTAATGGGCGGCGGCCTGATCGAACGCGCGTCGAATTTCGTGGGAGTCGAGTTCGCGTTCAGCCATGTGCTGCAAATTCCCGGATCGCCGCGGCCACGTCAGCGCTGTGCGACAACTGCGGCGCGTGGGCCGCGCGCGGCAGAACCTGCAGGTGCGCGTTCGGCACATGCGTCGCCAGCCAGTCGCCCGCTGCGGGTGGCGTCAAGATGTCGAGGGCTCCATGCAGCACCAGCGTGGGCTGGGTCAGCTGCAACACGCTGGCGCGCAGATCGGTGTCACGCAGGATCTCCAGCCCGCTTGCCAGCGCCCCACCGTCCGCCTGCGGCACTGCGGCGAACGCCAGCCGCAAGCGCTGCAGCACGGCTTTCTGCTCCGCCATGCCGCGCGTCTGCAGGCTGAGAAAGCGCATCAGCGTGGCGGCCGGGTCGGCAATCAGGCTGCGGCCGAACGCCTCCAGATCGTCCCGCGCCATGCCGGCCGGCCACGCCGCTGTCGCCACGAACGCAGGCGTTGAGGCCAGCAGCACCAGCCGCGAAATGACTTGCGGATGATCGAGCGCCGCGCGCATCGCCACCTGCCCTCCGAGCGACCAGCCGAGCAGCGTGCTCTGTGGCGGCAGCTGCTGCACCAGATCATCCGCCCAGCTTTGCAGCGTGTTGTGCGGCAGCGCGGCGCGCCCGCCATGTCCGGGCAAACTCAGCACGTGCAGCTCGAAATCGTCTGCCAGCAGCTCTGCCAGCGTGTCGAACACGCGCGCATTCATGCCCCAGCCATGCAGCAGCGCGAGATGCGGTTTAGCCGAGCGCATGCAGCGCCTCGATCAATTGCGCGACATCGTCCGCGCTGTGCGCCGCGGACAGGGTGATGCGCAGCCGCGCGGTATTCACCGGCACGGTCGGCGTGCGGATCGCAGGCACCAGCAAGCCATGTTGCAACAGCGCCTGCGACGCACGCACCGCGTCGGCATTGGCGCCGATCACCAGCGGCTGGATCGGCGTGCCCGACGGCATCAGCACACCGAGCGTCAGCCCGGCCAGGCCCTGACGCAGCTGCATGATGTGGCTGCGCAGGCGTTCGCGCCGGACCTCGCCCGCCTCGATCTGATGCAGGCTTTCCAGCAGGCACGCCGCCAGCATCGGCGGTGAAGCTGTGGTGTAAATGTAGGAGCGCGCGCGCTGCACCAGCCAGTCGATCACCGCCGCATGCGCCGCGACCGCAGCGCCGGACACGCCCGCCGCCTTGCCGAGCGTGGCGAGATAAATCACGCGATCGCTGGCGCGCGCGCGCTCGGTCAGCCCGCCGCGACCGTCGTTCAGCACGCCGAAGCCATGCGCGTCGTCGAGGAAGAGCCAGGCGTCGTGGCGCTCGGCCAGATCGAGCAGTGCGTCGACCGGCGCGATGTCGCCGTCCATGCTGAACACCAGATCGGAGACGATGAGCTTGTCCGGCGCGTCGCTCTTCGTCAGCTGGCTTTCGAGCTGCGCCAGATCACCGTGGCGATAGCGCGTAAACGTCGCGCCGGAAAGCTGCGCCGCATCGACCAGCGAAGCGTGATTGAGCTTGTCGCCAAACACTTCGCCACCCCGATCGAGGTGGCGGCGGCCGGCCAGTGCGGTGAGCACGGCCAGATTGGCCATGTAGCCGGTGGAAAACAGCAGCGCGGCCGGCTTGCCGACGAACTGCGCAAACGCGGTTTCAAAATCCTGGTGATAACGATGGTGGCCGGTGATGAGGTGCGCCGCACCCGCGCCGACACCGCACTGATCGAGCGCGGCGTGGCCGGCGGCGATCACGGCCGGATCAGCGGCCAGGCCGAGATAATCGTTGCTGCAGAACGAGACCACGCGCTGGCCGTTGATCGTGATCTGCGCGCCCTGCGCGCCGTCGAGCAACAAACGCCTGCGCTCGAGATGATCCGCCTGCAGCGCCGCCAGCCCCTGCTGCAGGCGGGTCAACGCCGCGAAGCTCATGACGTGACCCGGCTTACAGTGCGGCCAGGCCGAGCGTATCGAACAGGCGCTGGTCGCGTTCCCATTCCGGGTTACCGGTGGTGAGCAGCTTTTCGCCGTAAAAGATCGAATTGGCGCCGGCGAGAAAGCACAGCGCCTGCACTGCGTCGCTCATCTGCTGGCGACCGGCCGACAGCCGCACGAAGCTCTTCGGCATGCTGATGCGCGCCACCGCGATGGTGCGCACGAATTCCAGCGGGTCGAGCGCCGCGGTATCGGCCAGCGGCGTGCCCTCGACAGCGACCAGCAGATTGATCGGCACCGACTCGGGTTGCGGGTCGAGCGCGGCAAGCTGCGCGATCAAGCCAGCGCGCTGGGTCAGCGATTCGCCCAGGCCGACAATACCGCCGCAGCACACATTCAAATCGGCCTGACGCACGCGATCCAGCGTGTCGAGGCGATCCTGATACTCGCGCGTGGTGATGATGTCGCCGTAAAACTCGGGCGCGGTATCGAGGTTGTGGTTGTAGTAGTCGAGCCCGGCCGCTTTCAACTGCTCGGCCTGGCCGTCTTTCAGCATGCCCAGCGTGGCGCAGGTTTCCAGCCCCAGCGCCTTGACTTCACGCACCATGTCGAGCACCGGATCAAGGTCGCGCTGCTTCGGCCCGCGCCACGCCGCGCCCATGCAGAAACGCGAGGCGCCCGCCGCCTTGGCAGCTTTGGCGGCCATCAGCACGTCGTCCAGATTCAGCAAGCCCTGGCTTTCTACCCCCGTGTCGTAGCGCGCTGCCTGCGGGCAATAGCCGCAGTCTTCGGAACAGCCGCCGGTCTTGATCGACAGCAGGGTGGAAAGCTGCACCTTGTTGGGGTCGAAGTGTGCGCGGTGAACGGTTTGCGCCTGATACATCAGGTCGGCGAACGGCAGCCTGAACAGCGCCTCGATTTCGGCCACCGAGCGGCGCACCACGGGTTGAGTCATGTCATTCATTAATTGCCACCTCGATGGTCATATCCGCCCACGGCTCGCGTGCGGCCTTGTAAATATCGAACAGCGCCCACGGCACGATGATCGCCACCGCCAGCCCCAGCACCAGCATCAAGCCCTGCCAGCCACCCAGCAGGTCGTAAATCACCGGTCCGATCACCACCAGGCTGCCCATCACGCCATAAAACCGGTAGCCTGCCCACTTGTT
The DNA here is from genome assembly GCA_002279795.1 of Hydrogenophilales bacterium 12-61-10. Lineage (GTDB taxonomy): Bacteria > Pseudomonadota > Gammaproteobacteria > Burkholderiales > Thiobacillaceae > Thiobacillus. The sequence continues at coordinate 11,104 of NCCT01000006.1, read as the reverse complement.
GTAATGCGCAGCCAGCCCATTGGGATGGTGGGCGATGCTGGCATAGACGAAAATCGACGCCCCCAGCCACAGCATCACCGGCGGCAGCGACAGCACGAACGGCAAAAAGCCGATGTTGTGTCCGGCCAGCAGCTTGCCCAACAGCAGTGCGGTGAGCGAAACCAGCATCACGGCGACGGTAATCAGGTTGAACAACAGCGCGGCGAAACGGGAGGACGATGCAGTGATGACGCGTTTGGCTTTCATCGGCGGGATTGTCGGGCGCCCCTACCCGCCTGTCAAATTTGCAGGGCTTGAAATTGAACATCCGCTCATTTTTTAATCAGGCCATCGCACACAGCTGCCTGTTGTGCGGGGCCCGCTCCGGCATGCAATCCGTGTGCCGTGCCTGCCACGCCGAACTGCCCTGGCAGCGCCAGCCCCAGTGCCCGCAATGCGCCCTGCCGACCCCGGGTGGCGAAGTCTGCGGTGCCTGCCTCAAACATCCGCCCGCGTTCGACCGCACCCACGCCGCGTTGACGTACGCTTTTCCACTCGACCGGCTGATCCCGCGCCTGAAATATCACGGCCAGCTCAGCATCGTGCCCGCGCTGGCGAACTGCCTCGGCGAGTCCGTCACCACCCAGCCGCGCCCCGACTGGCTGATTCCGATGCCACTGCACCCGGCGCGCATCCGCGAACGCGGTTTCAACCATGCCACCGAAATCGCACGCGACCTCGCCCGCCAACTCGGTCTGCAGCTCGACGCCACAAGCTGCCAGCGCATCCGCGATACACCGCCGCAAAGGGGACTCAAACACGACGCGCGGCGGCGCAATGTGCGCGGCGCCTTTACCTGTTCACAAAACCTTGAGGATCAACACATCGCCCTGATCGACGATGTCATGACCACCGGCACCAGCCTCGATGAACTGGCGGCGACCCTGAAGCGCGCGGGTGCGCGCGAGGTGAGCTGCTGGGTGGTGGCGCGAACCCTGGCACCCGGCGATCGGGGACGATAGGGCACGCCGGAGACGATGCGATCAGGGTTCGATCGCCATGCCCTGGATCCGCTCCTGCTTGCCGATACTGGACAGCCAGGTCGCCTCGCCGGTATCGAGATTGACGCGATACAGATGCGTGCGGCTATCGCCCGCGCGGCTGGCAGCAAGATAAGCGCAGTTGTTCACATCGGATATATCGAACGATACCGCCGTGACCGGGCCGGTTTTCAGCGAGCCGACACTGAACACCTGGCCGCTGTTGGGCGAGACCGCCGGCTCGACGCCTTCCCGGCTGCCCATGGTGACGAGGGCGCCGCGCGCGCCGTCGATGGCGAAGTTGGTGGTGAGCTTGGCGTCTTTCTGGTTGTAGGTGTACGCCACGCCGTTGACCAGCGCGGGCCAGCCGGCATGGGCGTCGCCCGGGGCATACACCAGCGCGCCGTCGCGCTGGACGCCGTCGGCCTTGGGATCGAAATCGACCTGCGCGCCGCTGACCGGATGCGCACGCAGGTTGGAGCCGTCAGCGAGCGCGACGCGCATGCGGTCGACCGTGGGGTTGAAATCAAAGCCGGTTTCGATGGCCGGCAGCGTCAGCGGCATCTCGCCGACCGGGCTGGCCTGGGCGTTCGCCGTATTCAACGTATAGAACCGACCACTGGCCCCCAGCACGAACAGCACGCCATGCGACACGCGGAAATCGATGCCGCGCACCTTTTCATCCAGCCCGACGACTTTTTTGCGCGTCAGAATCTTGCGCGGATTGCCGGCCCGAAAACCCAGCAGCTCACCCTTGTCGTTGATGGCAAACAGCGATTCGTTGCCAGGCGGCTGTCGAGCCTCCAGCGTTTGCGCCTGAACCGTGCCAGCGGTCAACGCAGCCAACAGGGTGAACAGGGCAAGGGGTAAACGGCGAGACATGGCAGACTCCACATAGGACGGGAAAACGTCAACAACGACGCCCCAGCAGCAAACTTTACCCTGTCCAAAACACGGTTATGCGGCGGCTTCCGCCGCCCCGGCTCACCCCGGCTATCCGTCCAGCCGGGCAACCAGCATCACGTTGGCAAACGGCAGGTCGCCGTTCATGGGGGTGGACTCGACGCGGAAGCCGAGCGCTTCGAGCGACGCGACCCAGTCGGTCAACGGGCGGCAATGCAGCGGGGGCAACCGGTTGCCGCGAAAGAAGGCCACCGTGCGATCGACCCAGTTGCTGAGCTGAAACCCCCAGCCGGCGCGGGCATCGCCAACGCGGGTGAGCAGCAGGCCGCCAGCTGGCAGCGCGGCGCGCACGCGGCGCAGCACGTCCTGCTGCGCCGCGCGGTCGACGTAATGCAGCACATCCATGATGACGACGACGTCGGTTTGCCCGAAGTCGGCTTCGCGCATGTCGCCCAGTTCGAAACGGGCGGGCGCGGCCAGGGCCTTGCTGGCGCGCTTGATGTCGCTGGCCAGCATGTCGACACCGCGGATCTCGGCTACCTGGGCGGGAGCGGGCCACCCGACCGGCCATTCGCCTGCATCGAACACCTGGCGGGCGGCCAGCAGCCAGGCAGCGAGCAAGCCCTGACCGCAGCCAAGATCAAGAATGCGGCTGCGATCCGGAATCAGTCCACGCTGCAGCAGCGCGAGAAACATCGGGTCGCCGCCGAGCTTGCCGCGCGCGAAGTGATAACCGAATTTTCCGGATGCGCGGTAAGGCGCGCTGGCGCGGTCGAGCAGGCGTTGGCGCAGGGCATCGGGACTAAGCGGGGCGGGGGTATTCATGAAGCGGCGTATTCCAGAGCAGCAGGCAGGGTAATCGGGGTCAGACCCCGGGAGGCAGCGGCCTGCAGCACGCGCGGCAGCACGGCAAGAATCACCGGCTGGCCCGCGGCGGTGCGCGCGGCGTGGCCGTCGTGTAGCAGCAGGATGTCGCCCGCAGCGAGAGTGCGGGTCAGGCGCCGGGTAACGACATCGGCATCCTTGCAGCGGGTGTCGAACCCGCGCCGGGTCCAGCAGGCCAGATGCAGGCCATTGCGTGCCAGGATCGGTTCGAGGAAGGGGTTGCGCAGGCCGGCGGTGGGACGAAAGAAACGCGGGCGCTGGCCGGTCAGTTCAGTCAGGCACGCCGCGCCGGCCTCGATTTCGCGCGCCATGCGGCGCGGGCCGAAGGTGGCGAAATGATGGTAGTGATGCTGGCTGTGGTTCTCTACCGCGTGGCCGCGACGGACGATTTCGCGGCACAGCTCGGGGAAACGCTGCGCCTGGGTGCCGATGCAGAAAAATGTGGCGCGGGCAGCGTGCTGGTCGAGCAGGTCGAGCACCTGCGGCGTGACCACGGGGTCGGGGCCGTCGTCGATGGTGATCGCGATATGGCCCGGCGCGGCGGCCGCCGGCAGCCGCACCCAGTTGGGGCCCAGCGCCTGGCTGCGCGGCCACAGGCCGACGCTGCTCAGAACCAGATGATTGGCGATCAGCGCCGCCAGCGCCCACGGCCAGTGCGCCGGCTGCGCAACCAGCAGCCCCAGCGCCGCGACGTGGATCGCCAGCGTCGCCCACAGCAGCGGCGTGGGCCGCCAGCGGCGACCAGGGTTCGGCGGCGGGGTCATGCCGGCCGCACCAGAATGGCTGAAAAAACCAGCGCCAGAATGGCGCCGGGGCCGACGGTGGCTCCGATAGCGCTCAGCACCGGCACGCTGGAAAACGCCAGAATGCCGAACCCCGCTACCGTCGTCGTGGTGGCCAACAACAGCGACGCCAGAGTGCGCGGCGCGATGCCGCCAGCGACGCTGCCCTGATCGAAAAACAGCGCGTAATTGGACCCCACCGCCACCACCAGCAGCATGCCCACCAGATGCAGCAGGGTGAGCTGCTGTCCGGCCAGCACCAGCCCCGCGACAACCACCGCGACCGCAGCCGCGAGCGGCGTGACGATGCGCAGCACCCGGCGCGCCGAACGCGTCGTGGCCAGCAACAGCACGAGAATCGCGGCCAGGCCGCCCAGCGACAACAGGATGGCCTCACGCAGATAACTCGCATAGAGACGATCGGTTTCGCCCTTGATGTCGACGAAAACCACCTTGGCGGCCGACGCGTCAAGCGCGCCCGCGGCCAACGCGGCGCGCACCCTGGCCGCGTCGATCAGGTGCTGCCGGCCGGCCGCCGCCCGCAGCGGCAGCAGCGCCGTCCAGCGTCCCTTTGATTCCATCAACAAGGCATCCACGCCTTCGGCCAGCGTGCTGCCGGCGAGGTCCTGGCGGGTTAACGGTGGCTGGGCGCGCGCGGTCGCCACGTCGGCAAAAAACGGCTCGAAGCGGTCGGCGCGCAGCGGCAAACCGACGGTGGCGGCGGCAAAGCGCTGGCGCAGCTCGGCGTCGGGCAGCAGGCTCGCCAGACGCTGGCGCTGACGGGCCTGGCTCGGCAAATAGAACGCCGGGCTCTCGAAACCATCGATCTCGCCGGCCGTTTGCAGGGATGCCAGCACGCTTGCCGCGCGCTCGCTGGCGACCAGCGCGGCTTCCTGGCTGGCGGCCGTCACCACCACCAGATAGCGCACATCCGGCGCGCCGAGGTCGGCGCGCATCTGCATGTCCAGCGTCTGGTCGGCGACCGAGACCGGGCTCAACGCCGCCAGTTCAGGGTTCCACAGGCTGTCGTGCTTGACCACCAGCACCGCGCAGGCCGCCGCGAACAGCAGCCACACCAGCCCGCGCAGCCGCGCCGCCCACGCCACGCCGGTTTGCAAACGGTGGCCAAATGCGCTGACATCGCGCACCTGCAGGCGCGCCGGCACCAGATGCGGCAACACAAAGCGCGTGATCAGCGCCGCCGTGACCAAGCCGGAAATGGCATACAGGCCCAGTTGCGCGAGCCCGGGAAAACCCGAAAACAGCAAGGTGGCGAAACCGGCGATCGAGGTCAGCACGCCGATGCGGATCGTCGGCCAGAAGGTGCTGATCCAGTGACGCCGGGGATCGGCCGCGTCGGCATCGGTTCGGTCCGACTGCATGAACAGGTAGATCGAATAATCCACCGCCTCGCCGATTAGTGCGGTGCCGAAACCCAGGGTGATGCCATGCACCACGCCGAAGCCGAGACTGACCGCCGCCACCCCGGCCAGCGCGCCCGACAGCACCGGCAACAAGCCGAGCAACAGGGCGGTGGGTGAGCGGTACACCAGCAGCAACAGGGTGACGATGATGGCCAGGCCGATGCCGGACAGGCGGGTGACATCGTCCTTGATAGTGGCGCGCGCATTCACCGAGAACGGCCCCGGTCCGGCCAGCGCCAGCCGCAGGTCGGGACCGGCCACGGCCTGGAACGCGTTGCGGATCGCGGCGACGGCTTCTGCCTGGCCGTCGGTATCTGCGCCCTCGACCCGCGTGCGCGCCAGCAGCAGCGCCCGCTGGCCGTCGCGTGCCGCCCACACGCCGTCGACCATATTCGGCCGCTGGCTGCTGCCCATCGCATCGAGCAACTGCATGAATTCGCCAGTCGGGTCGCGCGGCAGCAAGGCCTTGCTGAACAGGCCGGCAGAACCCGCCAGCAACGCGAGGCTGTCGGTGATCCCGGCGCGCAGGCCGGCCACGATAAAGCGTTCCGGGTTCACCGCCGGGCTCAACAGATAGCGGTTGTCGAGCAGGATCTGGCGGTCGCGTTCCATGCCCTGCGTTTCGCCATTGGCGAGGTGCAAAAACCGCGCGTCGGCGCGCAGGCGGGCGGCCAGCTGGCGCGAAGCCTCGGCGCGCGCTGCCTGATCGCCGCCTTCGATGCCGATCAGGATCAGGCGCGAGGCGACGCCGGATTTGAGCTGGTCGACCAGCAGCTGCTGTTCCGGGGTCGGGCTGCGCGGCAAAAAAGCCGACAGGTCGGCGGTGAAAGGAGTGCGGCTGACCTGCCAGACGCAGGCCAGCAAAAACACCAGCCACAGCGCGATGGCAAGACCGCCGCGCCGGTTGAGCGTGTTTCGGTTATTCATGACACAGGTGTCTCATGGTGCGGCAACTCAGGGCGCTGCAGCCTGGATGGTCATGATGGAATAGTCGCCATCGGCCTGCTGGATTTCAACCGTGCGCACCTCGGCCTGAGCGCCCTGCATCTCGATGCGCTTGACCATGCGCGCCACCTTGGCATCCAGCGGCACCAGCACCAGGGTCCAGCGCGCGGCCGTGCCCGTCAGGCGCAATCGATAGACTTTTTCCAGCGCGCGGCGGTCGCCCGACAGGGTGGCGCGGATGCTGACGATCATGCCCGCAATCTCGGGGTAGTCCTTGAGCTGCAACACCTGCTTGCGCTTGCCACGCGCCACGGTCAGCTCCTCGCCATCGAGCACCAGGGATTCGGCAGCTGGCTCAAGCGTGTATTTTTCCAGCCGCGCAGGGGCAATGAAACGCAGCGTGCCCGACGATTCGACCGGCGCATCCAGAAACGAAATGAATTTTTGCTCGGTGAACGTCGCCGTGCCGTGCGGCGACGCCGCCAGCGCGTCCATCAACGGGCCGAGCCCCAGCGGTGCCGCAGCGGCAAAAGCCGTCGTAGCGGCGGCAAACAGCATCGCGCCAGCAAGGTATGTTAACAATCGGGTCATGGTGGATTGTGCCGGGCTGCGCTCGGCGGCTGCCAGAAATCAAAAAAATTGAACCAGTTGAAGGGTGCTGCGCGACAGTGGCGTTCGAGACAGGCCGCATAGGCGGTCACCGCCTGGCGGATGGCGGCATCGCGCCCGGCGCGCTCGACGTGGGTGAAATCAGCCAGCGCCTCGAAGTGGATGGCATAGCGGTTGCCGCCCAGATACAGCCCGGTCATGAATACGACCGGCCGTCTGAGCATCGCCGCCAGGCGCATCGAGCCGAGCGGGAACGCGGCGGGCCGCCCCAGAAACGGCAGCGTCAGCGTCGGGCCGGTATCGAGCGCGCGGTCCGCCAGCACGCCGAGCACCACGCCTTCGTCCAGCCGCGCCTGCACCTGCAGCATGGAATCGAGCTGCCCCAGCGGGATGATGTCCTGCACCGCCGTCGGGCTGATGGCGGCGAGCGCGGCGTTGATCTGGCGGGCGTTTTCCTCGTACATCACCATCGCCACGCGCAGACCGGGCTGTTGCCGGCCCACTGCACGTGCCAGCTCGAAACTGCCCATGTGCGCCCCCATCAAAAACAGGCCTTGTCCCTTGGCATACGCCGCATCGAACACCTCGCGCCCGTGAACCTGGATATCGAACAGGTCATAGCGGCCGTGCAGCAAATACACCCGGTCGTGAATACAGGTGGCGAAACTGTGGAAATGACGAAACCGTTCAGACCAGCGCGGCGGCCGGCCGAGCGCACGCGCCAGATAGGCCCGCGACGCCCCGCGTGCGCGCGGCGAGAACAACAAAAAGTACAGGCTGATCCCCACCAGCACCGCGCGCGACAGCGGCCGCCCCAAAGTCAGCGAAATCCAGCTCATCACGCGCAGCATCAGCATGTTGCTGCGCTCGGGACGCGTGGTCCATTCGGCCTGCTGCTCGACCCCGGCGGGAATCACGGCTGCGCCCCGTCCGCAGGGACAAACGCCACCATGCCGCTGGCCACGGCACGCCCAGCCGCCTTCAGTTCGAAGCGGAACACGCCCGCAGCCGTCGACGCATACTCCAGACGCAGGCTTTCACCGGGCAGCACCGGACTGAGAAACTTGGCCGACCGGATTTCGCTGCGCACAGCCGGGCCTTCCTGCAACGCAGCCAGCGCAAACACCGCCGCATCGAGCAACACCACGCCAGGCAGAATCGGCCGCCCGGGAAAGTGGCCGGCATAGGCTGGATGCTCGGCTGCAATGGCCAGCGGCAGGGACAGCAGGGTCATGCCTGAAGCCCCTGCGCGGAATCTGCCCGCAAACTGGCCAGCAGGGCCTGCGCCTGCGGGTGCGGCAACTTACCGGTGGCATTGCGCGGCAGCGCGTCGACGAACCGCAGCGGACGCGGCAAAAAAATGGGGTCGATGCGTTCGCGCAGCGCGTGCATCAGCGCGGCCGGCGTCAGCCTCGGCGCCACCACCAGCGCGACCAGGCGGCGCACGCTTTCCGGCGCCTCCGCATCGTCGGGCGGCAATAAAAACACGCCGTCCTCGACGCCCGGTATCGCATTAAGTTGATAGTTGAGGTAGGCCAGCGACGTGCGCTTGCCGGCAATATTGACCAGATCGGCATGCCGGCCATGCAGCAAAAAATGGCCCGGGCGCGACGCGATGGGTTCGATCACATCGTTCAAGCGGATCGGCGCGTCGATGTGTCCGCCCTCCGCCCACACCGCCTCGCCCTCATGACGCAAGCGAATCTCGGGAAAGGCCTGCCAGGCGGCGCCAGCTGTCGTGCGGCGCGTCGCGAGCTGGCCGGTTTCGGTGCAGCCGTAGATTTCCAGCAGGGGACAACCGAAGCGGCGCTCCGCCTCGGCAGCAAGTGGGGTCGACAGCGGCGCCGTGGCCGACAGCACGAGATCGACTGCAGGCAGCACGTCCTGCGCGGCCAGCAGCGCCCGCAAATGAAAAGGCGAAGTCGCCAGCCCCCGCGGACGCGGCAACTGTTCCAGCGCGGTGCAGACATCGTCCGGATAGAAGGGATTGCCTTCATGCAGCGCCGCGCCACACTGCAGCGGCAACAGCACCGTGGTTTCAAGGCCGTACATGTGCTGCGCCGGCACCGTTCCCACCAGCGCATGCGCCGGGCCGATACCCAGTCGCGCGGCCTCGGCCTGCACATTGCGCACCAGGCTGCCCCAGCATTTGCGGTGCGGCGCCGGTTCACCGGTGGAACCCGAGGTAAACACCAGCGCGGCAACCTGATCCTGCGGAATCTGCGGAATACCCGGCGCGCCCGACGCCAGCGTGCACGTATCCTGAAAATGGAACCCTGGCAGATCAACGTCGCATGCATCCTGGTCACGGATACAGAACACATCCGGCGCGAGCCGCTGCATCTGCCGCACCATTTCGGGCGTGTGATTGGGCGGCAACAGGCTCACCCGGCCGCTGACCAGACAGGCCGCCAGCGCGACCATGAAGCGGTAGCGATTGCCGCACAGGTTGAGCACATGACGTCCTGGCGGCAATTGCGCCGCGAGCGACTCGACCTCGTGCAAAAACTGCCCGACGCTGACCGCCACGCCCCCGTGCCACGCCAGGGTGGCATCGAGATGGGCGTGAACGAGCAGTGGCAGGGTCGGCATGCCTGGAATCGAAGCGCTCGACGTCAACGCGATGACGGATCCGGCTCTGTCGAAGGCTTTTTCCAGAACGCGCGCGCGCCTTCCAGGATGCCGTACCGCTCCAGGTCGGGCAGCTTGCGCATCCGTACGGCGTACTCGACAGCAAACATCAGCAGAACCAGCGGAAACGACAGGAAGTTGGCAAAAACAGACCACGCTTCCATGCTGGCGCAACAGAACAAGCCACTTGAAACCAGGCTCACCGCCAGGAAGAACAGTGTCCACGCCAGGGTGACCTGGCGCGTGTAACGCAACACGTCGGGCGCCAGCTGTGCGCCATGCACGACCTCGGCCAGCCGGGTCACCAGCGCTTTCCGCCCGCCCACCAGCGTTCCGCCAAACACGGCGGCCAGCATCACATTGGTGCCGACATGCTGCAGAAAATACACCCAGTTGAAATTGCGTTGCAGCGCGCCCCAGAACACGGCCAGCAACACGCCGACGGCTGCGCACAGCGCCAGCATCAACAGCCGCCGCGGCGAACGCCAGGCCAGCCACAGCAGAATCGCCAGCGAAGGCGCCAGCGAAACTGCCACGCCAAGCGACGGCAGCGTGGTGGCGGCCGACGTCGCCGCGCTGTAATGCGCCAGCACCGGGTAGGCGACCATCCCGGTTGCAATCACGACGCCCCGTGCCACGCGCGCCCAGCTCAAACGCATGAAATCAGGCTCATTTCGTCCGGTTGGCCGCAACGTGCCGGGTCAACTCGGCCAGCGAACTGAAAATCCGGGTGTTATCGGCACTATCGGCTCGCAGCGAAAACCCGAACTGCTTGGAGACCACCAGCGCCACTTCAAGAATATCGATGGAATCGAGACCCAATCCCTCGCCGTAGAGCGGCGCGTCGGATTGAATATCCTCCGCGTTGATCTCGAGATTGAGCGCAGCCACGATCAGGGCGGCGATTTCGCCTTGCAGCGCATGCTGAGATTCGGGGGATTTGGATTCGCTGGACACAGATTCAGACATAACAGTTACATAACAAAAATGAGCGGGGCAACCCGAACCTGCCGGGTCGCACCGCTCATTATATTCGGTAACCCTGTTGACCGCGGTCCGGCTTATTTCTGTTTGCGATAAACCATGCGCGACGCCGTCACCGGATCCGTCACGACTTCAGCAATTTGACCTTTTTTGTTCCACATCACCCGGTACGGCGAAAAACTGGACGCCCAGTAATTCCAGACCGGCGCGTCGAGCGAGACTGTCTCGTCCCGCTGCGGGTAGCCGACGGCGATGATGGCCTGCTCCTTGTTCATGCCCACCGCGACCTGGCCAAACTTGATCGCCTCGCGCACCGGGGCCGGGTATTGTGCGATTTTTGCCTTGGGATCATCGGTCATGATCAGCTTCTCGGCAAACTGCTCCAGCGTTTCCTGCGCCCGGCCGTAATCCAGGCCGATGCGCATCTCCTTGCCATTCATGTCCACATACAAGCGGTTGCTGCCATAACTTTTCAGCTTGACCGGCGTACCGGCCGGAATGAATGGCAGGGACCCAAAGTTGGAATCGCTGATCCAGTCATCTTCATAATGCAGATTGCAGCAGGTGTAACCTGTGCGCAAAGGCGCTTCGGGCTTCGAGTCAAACCAGCCGGCCTGCGCTTGCGCACCGCTCCAGACCGCCGCGCAAAAAAACAACATCGACTTGATTTTATTGGTCATTTTCGTCATACCCCCTGTAAACACCCAGTCATCCGGACAAGCCAGTCAGGCTACCGCACCGGCCCGTCTTTTCCAACCCGCCACAACTTGATACCCCGGGACTGGAAAAAATCGCACAGGTTTGCTATGCTTCTCGTTTTTCCCGTTTCCCGGAATCCTTTTTCAATGCCCTACGTCAAAATCAAAGAAAACGAGCCGTTCGATGTCGCACTGCGCCGCTTCAAGCGCTCCATCGAAAAAGT
>NCCT01000099.1 GCA_002279795.1 Hydrogenophilales bacterium 12-61-10 | reverse complement strand
TCGCCTTTGGCCAGGGTGGCGGGTTCCTCGCGCTCAATCGGCCGCCAGCGCATCTCCACCGGGTAGGTGCGCCCCGACACCTCGATCACCGGCGCGCCGCCAAAGTGCTGTGAAAAACGTTCTGCATCGATGGTGGCCGAGGTGATCACCACGCGCAGGTCGCTACGCTTTTCCACCAGCGTCTTCAGATAACCCAGCAGAAAGTCGATGTTTAGGCTGCGCTCGTGCGCCTCGTCGATGATGATCGTGTCGTAGCGCGACAGCAGCGGATCACCCTGGCTTTCGGCCAGCAGGATACCGTCGGTCATCACCTTGATCGCGGTGTCGTGGCGCACTTTGTCGGTGAAGCGCACCTTGTAGCCGACGATGCCGCCCAGTTCGCCACCCAGTTCCTGTGCGATGCGCGCCGCCACCGAGCGCGCGGCGATGCGGCGCGGCTGGGTGCAGCCGATCAGCTTGCCCGGACGCACGCCCGCCTCCATGCACATCTTGGGAATCTGCGTGGTTTTGCCCGAGCCGGTTTCGCCGCACAGGATCAGTACACGATGGGCTTGCAGCGCAGCGAGGATGTCGTCGCGGCGGGCGCTGACGGGCAGGTCGGGATAGTGGATTTTCAAATCAGGGCTCGACAATTCAAAACGATCGGCGTGGCAGCGCGAAAGAAAAAGGCTTACTTGTTCTGGATGTACCGCGCGTCATCGAAGCTTTCGACCCAGTCCGGCCGGTAGACCACCATCACCGTGATCATCATGCCGGTCGTGAACGCCTCGCCCCAACTGATCAACAGCGCATATGGCGTGTAGTGGGAGAGCAGGTAATCGAGCGGGTACGCACCGGCCAGCGACATCAGCGCTGTCGTTGCCAACCCGATAACCACCACCGACAGCGCCGCGCCGAAAAAGCCGTTGCCCAGCACATAGATGAAAAAATGATTTGGCAAGACGCGCTCCAGCAGGCGGAACACATACCAGCTCACCAGGGCAGGCAGCGCAGCCATCACCAGCGCGTCGACCCCGATCGCGGCCCAGCTGCCGCGGCCGAAGATCGCGTCGACAACCAGAATCAGCACCCCGGCAAACGTGGCGCGCCAAAAGCCAAACATCAGCGTCAGCGCCGCCATGCCATACAAATGAAACGACAAGCCCGGCTTCACGCCGGTGCGAATCTGCCACAAGGCCAGCACCAACACGGTGGCGCCCAAAAACAGGTTCAGGCGCTGCGGGTCGGCCAGTTGCCGCCAGTCACCCGACATCAGCCAGCGCCAGCCCAGAATGGCCAGCCCGATCCATCCAAGCAGATGAAAGGATTCGGGAAACACGGATGCAAACAGGGCAGGCGCGGTAAAATTCATGGCTGAATTTTACGCGATGCGCCCTCACCCCGCCGCCACGAAAGCGCTTATGACCCCCACTTCAAACAAACCGCTATCCAACGACGAACTGGCCGCTTACAGCGATCTGATTCACGACATTGCCGAACGCGCCGACATCGCGCTGTCGCTCGAAGGCATCGACGGCTTCGCCACCGCACTGCTGGTAGCGCCCCGCCTCATCCTGCCAAGCGAATATTTCCCCGTGCTGTTCGCCGATCCGGACGTCAGCGTGTTCAAGGATGAAGCTGAAACGCGCCAGTTCATGGACTTCTTCAACCGCCGCTGGAACGAGATCGCGCGCGCGCTGGCCGCCCCGGTGGAAAACCTGGCCGACCCCAAGGCGCTGTCGCCGCTGATCATGGACTGGGAGGGCCTGTTGAGTGAACTGCCCAAAAAAGAAGCCGATGAAGTCCGGCAGGACATGCCCGCCTACGGCCAGCTATGGGCGGCCGGCTTTTTGATCGTGGTCGAACACTGGGAAGACGACTGGTCGCTGCCGGAAGACAGCAAGGACGAAACCTTCGTCGACGCCTGCCTCGACCCGTTTTACGCGCTGATCACCCCGGAAGCCGACTGGACGCCCGAGGAACGCAAGCTCAACCGCGACGAACACGTCGCCAGCGCCATCTGGGGCGCCTATGACCTGCGCGAATTCTGGCTCGACCGCGGCTTCATTCCCCACGCCCCAATCCGCAAAGAACCCGAACCCGGCCGCAACGATCTTTGCCCGTGCGGCAGCGGCAAGAAATACAAAAAATGCTGCGGCGCGGGTGACGACACCGTGCATTGAGCGTAAGCCGGTTTGCCTGAGGGCATCCCCAATAAAAAAGGCAACCGTTGGTTGCTTTATCTATTGGGGATGGGGAATCTATCCTGCGAGACTGTTATTTTGAAGCTGGTTTCACTAGGCCGTTGTCGACCCGTCGCTGACCTTCGCGCTGTCACTGGTTGAGCGGCAGGTTACAAAGTACAGCGGTTGTTCCAAGCGACTGCTCAATGACAAATCCTCGGCCGTATGTGGCGCGCTACATAAGACCGAGATGTGTGAATTGGCTTTGCGACAGCTTCCCGGGCGAACCAGCCGTCCCAATGACAGTTATCTGGTGAGAACGAATTTCCGCTAATGGCTGGAAGTTGTCCTTCACGCGCCATATAAACCCAGCAACATTTCAGACAACCAGAAAAGCCAGTGGTCAGATCAGCTTTCAGCCAGCTGCTGGCCCGTCGAGCCAGGCTGTAGTTTGCCGCTTGCCTTTTATTGCCGACACGGGCAACGCTTCGCCACTTTTCCAACGCTCCAGCGCCTTGCGTTTGCCCGCCCCCGTGATCACAAACCACACTTGCTGGCTGCGATTGAGACGTGCGGCAGACAGGCTGACGCGTTCAGGCGGCGGCTTCGGTGCATCGTGCACGGCCAGCGCGTCTGCGCCGTCCCAGGTGTGGCCGGGAAACAGGCTGGCGGTGTGGCCGTCCTCGCCCATGCCGAGCAGCACCAGATCGAAATCGGCCACGTCGGCCAGCCATTCAGCGTACGAGGTCGCGGCCTGCTGCGAGCCCCGTTCAGCCGGAATCGGGCGCCGGTTTTCGGGCGGAATGGCTGACGCTGCAAGCCAGGCCGCTTCGATCGCCACGCTGTTGCGCTCGGGGTGATCGACCGGCAAGCAACGCTCGTCGCCATACCAGACATGCCAGCGCGCATCGCCCGCCTGCTGCTTTGCCAGCGCGCGATACAAGGCGAGCGGCGTGGTGCCGCCCGCCAGCACCAGATGAAACGCGCCACGCGCCGCAATGGCCGACTGGGCTTCGGCACTCAGCGCCGCGCTCAATTCAGTCACCAGCGCGTCGGCGTCGGCGAACACCCGCCACTCGGGCAGGTTCACAGCTCGTTGCGCCAGGTCTGGTCGTCGCTGTCGAACAGGCGGTTGGAATCCGCCGGGCCCCAACTGCCTGCGGCATAGGTCGGGATGTAATCGCGCTCGACCGTCCAGTGCTTGAGGATCGGATCAACCACGCGCCACGCCCATTCGACTTCGTCGAAGCGCAAGAACAGCGAGCGGTCGCCTTCGATCACGTCGAGCAGCAGGGTTTCATAGGCGTCGAGCGTCTGTTCATCGGTTTTCAGGAAGCTCGCATTCATCTGCATCATGCGGGTGTCCATGTCGAGACCTGGCTGCTTGACGTGGATTTCCATGCGCATCGATTCGTCCGGCTGGATCGACAGCAGGATCCAGTTGGGTTCGATCGATTCGAGCGGGGTTTCGCGAAACAGCTGCTGCGGCGGATGGCGAAAGCGGATCGCGATCATCGAGGTCTGGTGCTTCATGCGCTTGCCGGTGCGCAGATAAAACGGCACCCCGCGCCAGCGCCAGTTGTCGATGTAGAACTTGGCGGCGACGTAGGTTTCGGTGATGGAGTTGGACTCGACGTTGTCTTCTTCCTGGTAACCCAGCACAGGCTTACCCTCGACGTTTCCGCGCGCGTACTGCGCACGAATGGCATGCGCATGCACCGCGCGCTTGGCGATGGGACGGATCGAGCGCAGCACTTTTACCTTTTCGTCGCGCAGCGCGTCGGCTTCGAGCGCGGGCGGCGGTTCCATCGCCACCACGGTGAGCAGCTGCATCAAGTGGTTCTGCAGCATGTCGCGCAGCGCGCCGGCGCGGTCGTAATAGTCGGCGCGCTTTTCGATGCCGATGGATTCGGCCACGGTAATTTGCACGTGGTCGATGAAGTTGCGGTTCCACAGCGGCTCGATCAGGGTGTTGGCAAAGCGGAACACCAGCAGGTTCTGCACGGTTTCCTTGCCCAGAAAGTGGTCGATGCGATAAACCTGTTCCTCACCAAAATGCTGGTGCAGCAACTGGTTCAGCACCTGCGCCGATTCGATGTCTTCGCCAAACGGCTTTTCGATCACCACCCGGTTCAGCCCGCGCGGCTTGTTCAGCCCGACCGCTTCGAGGTTGTGGATGACGGCAGAAAATTCGGCTGGCTTGATCGCCAGATAGAACACCGTGCTGGAACATGCCGACTCAGGCGGCAGGTTGTTGGCCAGCGCCTGATACGAGTCCACGCTGTTGAGGTCGCCCTGCTGGTAGCGAAAGCGGGCGATAAAGCGCTCGAATATCGGCGTATCCAGGCTGCCCTTGATCTTGGTCGCCAGCACTTCGCGCATGTGCGCGCGCCAGTCGTCGTCGCTCCAGGGGCGGCGCGCGAACGCCACGATGCTGAGCGATTCGGACAGGCGCGCGGCCGCCTCCAGGTGATACAGCGCGGGCAGCAACTTGTTGCTGGCGAGGTTGCCGGTGGCGCCAAAAATCACGAACGTGCACGGCAATATGGTTTCTGAATCAGCACTCATTTAGTGTCTTCCTTGACGGCATGGCCGCCGAATCCCTGGCGCATCTTGGCGAGCATTTTGGCTGCGTAATCGTTCTTGCCCTGGGTGGCAAAACGCATCATCAGTGCAAGCGTCATCACTGGCGTCGGCACGCCCTGCTCGACCGATTCGAGCACGGTCCAGCGGCCTTCTCCCGAATCGGACACATAGGGCTCGATGTTGTCGAGCACCTGATCCTTGGCCAGAAAGTCTGCCGACAGGTCGAGCAACCAGGAACGCACGACGCTGCCGTGCCGCCACAGCTCGGCGATGTCGCTCATGTCGAGGGCAAAATCAGGCTTGCTTTTCATCAGCGCAAAGCCTTCGGCAAACGCCTGCATCATGCCGTACTCGATGCCGTTGTGAACCATCTTCACAAAGTGCCCGGAACCGACCGGCCCGGTGTGCAGCCAGCCTGTGGTGGGCGTCGGCGCCAGGGCTTCCATGTAGGGCTTGAGCCGTGCCGCTGCTGCGTCGCTGCCGCCAAACATGATGCAGTAGCCGTTATCCAGCCCCCACACGCCGCCCGACACGCCGGCATCGGCATAGTCAATCTTTGCTGCCGCCATCAACTCGGCGCGGCGCAGGTCGTCCTTGTAATACGCATTGGCGCCATCGACCACCAGATCGCCCGGACTCAGCAAAGGCGTCAGCGTGGCCAGCGCAGCCTCGGTGGCCTCGCCGGCGGGCAGCATCAGCCAGACGATGCGCGGGGTCTGCAATGCGGCGACCAGATCGGGCAGGCTGGCGCACGCGAGGTGCCCGCTCTCCGCCGCGATGGCTTCGCTGACGTCATGACTGCGATTGTTGACTGCGATCTTGATGCCTTTGCGCCCGAGTCGCCGCGCCATGTTTCCGCCCATGCGACCCAGTCCGACGATACCGAATTCCATACTTGACTCCTTGTTAAAGTTGGCAATCTGACTGGCGCAACAATCGTGCCAATAGAAAACTCATGAAAGAACGCGTGATTGACGCATCAGAAAGCGTAAGGCATGCCCCTGCCAGGTGCACGATGCACCGGATCAGGCCAGCAAACCCGGAAACAGCTTGCCCAGTCCGGTCGCAATCATTTCAATCGAAATCGCTGCAATGATCAAACCCATCAAGCGTGTGACCACGTGAATGCCGGTTTTGCCAAACCGCCGGGCGATCATCGGCGCCGCGCGAAACGACAGCCATACCGACAAGGCCACCAGCGTCACCGGAACCAGCAAGGCCGTCTGTTGCAGCAGGTTTCCCTGCGTTTGGCCTGCGGCCACGATCATGTGCGTGATCGCGCCTGGCCCCGCCAGCAGTGGTATGCCCAAAGGCACCACGCCGACCGCATCACGCTCTTCCGCTTCCACCGCTTCGTCCTCGGTCTGCCTTTGCGGGCTGACATGCGCCTGCACCATCGACAAGGCCAGCAACAGCAGCAGCAAGCCGCCCGCGACCGAGAAGGCCGCGAGGCGGATACCGAAAAAACCCAATATGGGCTCGCCCAGAAACGTAAACAGGGTCAGCACGCCGAGCACCGTCAGCGCTGCAATGCGCGCTGCCGAGCGGCTCTGTGCCAGCGAATAGCCCTGGGTGGCCACGAGAAAAAGCGGAATGACGCCGACCGGGTCGACGATAGCGAATAGTGCGAGGGCAGCCTTGATGAGTTCAGCGATATCCATGCCGCGCATCATAGCCGCACGGCATGGCGATTATTCAACCCGCTTGAACACCAGATCCCAGACGCCGTGACCCAGACGGATGCCGCGCTGCTCGAACTTGGTGAGCGGGCGCGTATCGGGGCGCGGCGCGTAATCGGCCACGGTGTTGGCGAGCAGCGGTTCGGCGGCAAGCACTACAAGCATCTGCTCGGCGTAGTCCTGCCAGTCGGTCGCCAGATGAATATAGCCACCGGGCTGGATGCGGCTGGCCAGCAAAGCGACCAGCGGCGGCTGAATCAGGCGGCGCTTGTGATGGCGTTTTTTATGCCAGGGGTCGGGGAAAAAGATATGGATGCCGGCAAGGCTGTCCGGCGCGACCATCCGCGTCAGCACCTCCACTGCGTCGTGCTGGATGACCCGAACGTTGGTGAGGCCCCGTTCGCCCACCTGCTTCAACAAGGCGCCAACGCCCGGGGTATGCACTTCGACCCCAAGGTAATCGTTTTCGGGATGGGCCGCGGCAATCTCGGCCAGCCCCTCGCCCATGCCAAAACCGATTTCCAGAATATGGGGGGCGGAACGACCGAAGGCTGCGTCAAGGTCAAGCAGGCCTGCCTGATAGGGAAGCATGCACTGCGGCCCGATTTCGGCCAGCGCGCGGGCCTGACCGGGGCCGACCCGCCCGGCGCGCAGCACGTAGGAGCGGATGCGCGGATGCGCGCCAGATTCGCTCCCGTGCTGTTATTTTCAGTGATGAGGCCGCTGGTCGGCGAACTCGGGCTGGCCTGGTAGATTTTCTTCGGCATGCGCCCCGCCAGAAATGCCTCGCGCCCGGCTTCCACGGCTTTTTTCATCGCCGACGCCATCAGCACCGGATTGCCGGCGCCCGCGATGGCGGTATTCATCAGCACGGCGTCGCAGCCCAATTCCATTGCAATTGTCGCGTCGCTGGCGGTGCCGACGCCGGCGTCCACAATCACTGGCACCGACAGGCGGTCGATGATGATCTGCAGGTTCCACGGATTGAGGATGCCCATGCCGGAACCGATCAGGCTCGCCAGCGGCATCACCGCGACGCAGCCGATATCTTCCAGCTGTTTGGCAGCAATGGGGTCGTCCGAGGTGTATACCATCACCTGAAAGCCGTCCTTCACCAGCACCTCGGCAGCCTTGATGGTTTCGGCCACATTGGGGTACAGCGAGGCCGGATCGCCCAGCACTTCGAGCTTGACTAAGGTATGGCCATCCAGCAGTTCACGCGCCAGCCGCAAGGTGCGGATCGCGTCGTCTGCCGTGTAGCAGCCGGCGGTATTGGGCAGATAGGTGTATTTCGACAGCGGCAAGGCATCGAGCAGGCTCGGCTGGCTGGCGTCCTGACCGATGTTGGTGCGACGAATGGCGACGGTGACGATTTCCGCACCCGAGGCTTCAACCGCAAGGCGGGTCTGTTCAAAGTCCTGATATTTGCCGGTTCCCACCAGCAGACGGGAGGCATAGGACTTTCCGGCGATAACGAGAGGGTTCATGGGTTCAGTTAGTGCTTGGAAGTAAAAGGTAATAGAACGACGGATAAGGCCGGGGCTTCACATGGATCCCTGGCGCCGCACCCCTCACTCAAGTCAGCCGCCGCCAACCGCCACAACTATTTCCAGGCGGTCGCCGCTGGCAAGCGGCGTTCCGGCATGCAGGCTGCGCGGGACGATTTCGCCATTTTTTTCGATTGCGATGCGTTTGCCGACCAGATCCAGCGACTCGATCAACTGGCTCAGGGTGAGCGGGGCAGGAAAGCGACGGAGTTCGCCGTTGATATGAAGTTCAATCACAAAACGCTTCTTCTATCCGGGGGACGTGAGTTTCAGTAGAATGCCGAATTCTACCCTGAAGCACCTGCAGGGCATGAGACACATCCCTGCCGGGCGGGCGTCGTATAGTGGCATTACCTGAGCTTCCCAAGCTCATGAGGAGGGTTCGATTCCCTTCGCCCGCTCCAAAAAACATCCCACCCCCCCCCCCTTCTGCAGCCGACGGCTATTCATTTTTCGCTCATTGGACCGATAATCAATCGCCATGTCCGCCCCGCTTGCTCCCTCGACTCCCATTGCGCTGCTCAGCGAAGCAGAAACGCGCATGGCGCAAGCACTGGATAATTTTTTCCAGCGCAATCGGGAACGCATTCAGGACAGCCTTCTGCGCGCTATCGCAACACGGATCACGCCATCCATGCTGCAAAGCGGGCAAACCTGCCTGGATTGGCTGCAAGCCTCCCCGGACAGGTTGTCCACCGCGTTTGCGGAGCAGTTTCGCCGGCATCTTGCGCACCCTGAAACCTTTGAGGGCCAAGCCCATGGCCGATCGGGACAGCTGCAACTGGTGGACGATGATGTGCTGGGCCGACAACTTGCGGCAGACAAGATCGCTGCGCGTCTGACCGATGCCTTGCGTTCCGAATTGCTGCTGGTATTTGGCCGTCTGCAATCCCTGATACAAGCCAGCCTGGGCGACCCCGGGGAAATCCAGGCATTTGGCCCCTTGCCGGTCATTCATGCCCTGTCTCGCGCGCTGGACACACTGGGCCTCGATTCGCAGAGCGGGACTCTGCTGATACAAAATTCAGTGGCCCCGCTGCTCGACACGCTGAAGCATACCTATGCCGCGCTCAATCAGTATCTGCTCGAGCGGGGGATCGAAGAACACACCAGCATTCGCGCCCAACCTGCGCCCATCCGCCGGCTCAATGAACCCGCAGCCAGCCACGGCATCCTGTCGCACATCAAGTCGGCCGCGGCGCGCAAGCCGGCCCCGTCGTTGACGGATTCGAGCGCGCCCGCAAACGGAACCCCATCCTGGGGCGAAAATGGCTTTCCCGCTGCATTGCCACGTTTTCTCGACACGCTTGCAGGCTGGGAAGCCCAGACCGGCACGATAGCTTCTGCACCCGAGTCCAGCGCGCTGCTATTGCGGCAGCTTCAGCAAGGTGCCGGCCAATCCAATGCGGGAAGCTTCGACCTCGCAGTGCTTGATGCCCTCGCCGGCGTGTTTGAATTCATGCTGGGTGAGCCGGACGTCTCTACGCACTATAAATCGGCGATTGCCCGGCTACAGATACCGACCCTGCGCGTGGCGCTTGAGTCACCCGAATTCTTTGACGACGAGCAGCACCCTGCGCGCCAGCTGATCGACCTGCTCGGCCAGTTTTCGCGGCGCTTTCCCGAAGGCCACCCCGCCCACGCCAGTGCCCTGCAACAGATTGAAGCGAGCTGCGCACTGACCGCAAGCGACCCGCTTCACCCCTCCGAAGGTATTGCCCAGGCACGCGATGCGCTCAGCACCTGGCTGGTGGACGAAAACACCCGCGCAGAAACCCAACTGACATCAGAAATAGAAAAGCTCCAGCAAATCGAGAGCCAGGAACTGGGCACCCTGCTGGCGCTGCAGAACCTGCACGATCTCACCACGCGGCTTCCCGCCCCCGAGGCTGTCTTGCGCCGTCTGGAATCAGCCTGGATACCGTATATGGCCACGCTCTATGTGGCCGAGTCCGGCGAAGGTGCCCAATGGCGCGAGGCCTGCGCAACCCTGCTCCAGCTTTTTCAGAGCCTGCAGTCGCCGGCAGCGGACGAGCGGGAAGCACGACTGCAATCCATCCCCGCGATCAATACCTCGCTAAGACGCGGCCTGCTGGCACAAGGCGCCGACTCCGGACAGTTGAAGGACTTTTTCAGCGCCATCACCCGCACACAGGAATGCTGGATACGCCCGGACGTCAGTCAGCCCGTCAGTGTGGTCAGCACCTTTGTGCCTCAGTCCATTTCGCCGAACCAGGTCGAGTTGCTCGCACGGCAACTGCCCCCCGTTCCCAACGACTCGATCCTGCAACAGGCCGGGCAATTGCTCGAAGGTGACTGGGTGGATTTTGATCCGCCACTCGAGGGCCTGACAACCGCACGCGTGGCCTGGGTGGGTGTACACGGCTAT
>NCCT01000098.1:2463-9803 GCA_002279795.1 Hydrogenophilales bacterium 12-61-10 | reverse complement strand
CTTCATCCCCGCGCTCGCAGACGACACCACGCTGGTGATCACCGCCTCGCGCGCCGACCGCAACTCGTTCGGCTGCGATGCGAAGAACAGCATGACCGAATTTGGCCGCGCCTATTTTGCCGAGGCGCTGAAGCAGACGACCTCGTTCACCGCAGCGTTCAGGCTGGCGAGCCAGCGCATCGACGCGCGTGAAAAGGCCGCAGGGCTGACGCCGTCGCTGCCGCAAATGTCGGTCGGCAAGGCATTCGCCGCCCGATGGCAGGGCCGTTATGACTGAGCCGGCGGCTTCGACTATGACTGTTTTTTGAACAGATCGTCGAGCAGGTTCGGTTTTGCTGGAGCTGGGTCGGCCGGGTTACCGAACAAGGCCTCCAGCGCACTGCGATTCAACTGCACCACCGCCGCGCCGCCGCCGCGATAGGCGTCCGGACGCGGCACGAACCAGCCGCAGAAATTGGCGCGGGCCTTGTCGGCGGGCGGTTCGGCAGCGAGTTCGCGGCATTGCCGGGCGCGCCCGGCGTCGAAGTGGCGGCACATGCGGCAGGCGTGCAAATCGGCGCGGCAGCTCGGGCAGGTTTCGGTGCGCGACAGCGGCAGCAGCAGGGCCAGCGTCGCGCCGCATTTCCAGCATTGCAGGCTCATGCGGGCTGGATCATGGCGTCGCCACCCGCGCGTGGTATTCCAGATCGGCCAGCGCAACGACGCGCAGCGCGCGTTCATGGGTCGCGTCGAGAATGACCGGCGGCGCGACGCCGGCTTCGGCGGCTTCCAGCCAGCGTGCCGCGCACAGGCACCAGCGGTCGCCCGGCTTGAGGCCGGCGAAACCGTATTCCGGCGCCGGGGTGACGAGGTCGTTGCCGCACTGGCGCGAATACTCCAGAAACGCGCCGGTCATCAGGGCGCATACGGTATGGCTGCCAAGGTCTTGCGGGCCGGTTTGGCACAGGCCGTCGCGCATAAAGCCAGTCAGCGGCGCCAGGCTGCATACCTGCAGTTCGCCGCCTTTTACATTGCGTGCAGGGCTCACGGGTGTCTCCAGTCAGGGGGTGAGAGAAAAATAACACGGCGGCGGAACGCCTGACAGCCCGCAGCGTCCCATGCATCACAGATCAACGAAAAGGCGCGCGCATGGATACCCTGACCATCACGGCCCTGACCACGAGCGGCCAGGCTTACGACATCGACTTTCCGTTGCATCCGCTGACGCGCTCGACCGAAGGCGTGGGCGCGCTGGTGACCGCCGCGCTGGAAACCATCAGCCAGCAGGTGGCGGCGGGGCGCCAGCTGTCCGACGGCGACATCCTGCAGGGTCTGGCGATGACGCTGGCGATCCGCGCGCGCATGGCCGGCGGTTCGGCCGACAGCATGAAGACCCTGGTGCACGAACTGTTCGATGACGCCTTCGACGCCGCGCTGGCGGCGCCGCAAACGCAGGCCGGTCGCGCCTGATCAGGGGGCGTCGGCGAAAGTGGGCGCAGGCTTGACGAGCGTGCCCGCCGCCGCAGCCTCGGCATGGCGGCGCCCGACATCCGCCAGTACGCTCGGCGCCGGGTAGCCGTCCGCCGGCAGCTGATATTTGACCTGATAGAGCCGCAGCGCGGTTTGCGTGCGCGGGCCGGGCAGGCCATCGGGCTTGCCCGCGTCGAAGCCCAGGTCGTTGAGTGCGGTTTGCAGAAACTTCATTTGCGCAGTGGTGAGCGACCCGGATTCGGCGGGCAACGCGACCAGCGCGCTGCCGCCCGCCACCTGCTGTGCCAGCTGCGCCACCGACAGGGCGTAGCTCACCGAGCGGTTCCAGTCCATCACCACGTCGAAATTGTCGAACACCATGAACGCCGGCCCCTGCCAGCCCTGCGGCAGCACGACGGCGGCGCGCCCGGCCACGGCGGGCAGCGCGCCGCCTTCCATCGGCGCGACACCGCGCGCCGCCCAGTCGGCCACCGGCAGGCGATGCGCCATGCGCGCCTGCCGCCAGTCGAAATTTGCGGGCAGTTGCACTTCGATCGCTACCGGTTCGCCTGCGCGCCAGCCTGCGCGCTTGAGGTAATTCGCCGCCGAATGCATGGCGTCGGGCAGCGACTGCCAGAGGTCGATGCGGGCGTCGCCGTCGCCATCCACCGCGTAGGCACGAAACGTCGAAGGCATGAACTGCATGTGGCCCATCGCGCCCGCCCACGAGCCGTTCATGTCGATGGCGGCGACGTGGCCGGCGTCGATGATGCGCAGCGCGTCGAGCAGTTGCTTGCGGAAAAACGCGCTGCGGCGGCCTTCCCACGCCAGCGTGGCGAGGCTGGCGGGAATGTTGAGCGAACCCAGGGTGGCGCCGAAGTTGGTTTCCAGCCCCCAGAACGCGACCAGCACATTTTTTGGTACGCCATATTTTTGTTCGACCGCCGCCAGCAGCTCGGCGTGTTCGGCCAGCTTGGCCTGGCCGCGCGCCACCTGGCCCGGCGTCACGCGCTTGCCCAGATAGTCGGCAAAGGTGCTCAAAAACTCGGGCTGGCCACTGTCCAGCTGGATCACACGCTCGACCGGACGCATGCCGGTCAGCGCAGCGTCGAGCGTGTCGGCCGAAATGCCCTGCGCTGCCGCGTCCTGGCGAAACGCCGCCAGCCAGCTGTCGAAATCGCTCTGCGCAAAGGCGGGCGCGGTCGCCCAGATGGCGAGCAGGAAAAACAATTTACGCATTTTTTTGCAACCAGTATTCGAGCAGCGCCAGGTGCCATAGCTTGCTGCCCTGGATGCGCGTGTGATGCTGCTCGGGCGCATCCAGCAGTTTGTTCACATACGCACGCTGGTACAGCCCACGTTCGCGGCACGCCTGCGAATCGAGAATGTCGCGCATGAAATCGAGAAACTCGCCGCGCACGAACTTCAGCGCGGGCATCGGGAAATAGCCCTTCTTGCGGTCGATCACCGCGTCCGGCACCAGGCCGCGCGCGATCTGCTTCAGCACATGCTTGCCTTCGGAGGCAAGCTTCATCTCAGGCGGCATCGACGCGGCCAGCTCGACCAGCTGGTGATCGAGGAAAGGCACGCGCGCTTCCAGCCCCCACGCCATCGTCATGTTGTCGACGCGCTTCACCGGGTCGTCGGTGATCAGCATCGTGGTGTCCATGCGCAGCACCTGGTCGATGAAGTCGTCGGCAAACGGCGCAGCCAGATGCGCTGCGATGGTTGCACTGGTGTAATCCGGCCCGTGATAGGCGGGCATGGCCATTTCAAGAAACTCGTCGTGGTCGCGATCGAAGTAATGCTTGCGAAAGCGTTCGAGCGGCGAGCCGGCGGTTTCCGCCGCCATGCGCGGATACCAGAAATAACCGCCGAACACTTCGTCCGCGCCCTGGCCGCTTTGCACCACTTTCACCGTCTTGCTGACCTGTTCCGACAGCAGGTAGAACGCCACCGCATCCTGCGCGAACATCGGCTCGGACATCTGGTCCACTGCCTCGGGCAGGCGGCGCAGCACGTCGGCGTTGGGGATCAAAAACTTGTGATGGCGCGTGCCATACATCGCCGCCACCGGGTCGGAATACTCGAACTCGTTGCCGCGTTCTTCCGGCTGGTCTTCGAAGCCGACGGTAAACGTCAGCAAGTCCGATACGCCCTGCTCGGCCAGCAGCGCCACCAGCAGACTGGAATCGAGCCCGCCAGATAGCAGCACCCCGACCTTGACGTCGGCAATTTCGATGCGTTTTTTGACCGCCTGGCGCAGGCTTTCGTGGATCGCTTCGGTCCATTCGGCTTCGGTTCGGGGGGTGGGCGGACGCTCGGCCTTCAGCGACCAGTAGGTGCGGTGCCGCAACTTGCCCTGCGGATAGATCGTCAACGTGGTGCCGGGCGCCAGCTTGCGGATGCCGTTGTAGATCGTGCGCGGCGCGGGCACCACCGCGTGCAGGGTGAACAGATGATGCAGCGCCACCGCGTCGATGCCGGTGTCCACCCCGCCCGCCGCCAGCAGCGCCTGCGGCGTCGAGGCAAAGCGCAGTCCCGCGCCGGATTCGCTGTAATACAGGGGCTTGATGCCGAGCCGGTCGCGCGCCAGAAACAGCACCTCGCGGTTCCAGATCGCAAACGCGAACATGCCGTGCAGGCGCTCGACGCAGGCCTCGCCCCATTGCAGGTACGCCCGCAAAATCACCTCGGTGTCGCCATCTGAATGGAATACGTGGCCACGCTCGATCAGCTCGGCGCGCAGCTCCGGGTAGTTGTAGATCGTGCCGTTGAACACCAGCGCCGTGCCGGTGGCGGCGTCCACCATCGGCTGCGCCGAACGCGGCGACAGGTCGATGATCGCCAGCCGCCGGTGCCCCAGCTGTACCGCGCCGTCGGCGTGCCGGCCTTCGGCGTCGGGTCCGCGGCGCGCCAGTCTGGCGAGCATGCGCGACAGGATTTCGGGATCGGGCGTGTGCCCGTCAAAACGGAATTCACCGGCTATGCCGCACATGGTTCTGCCTTTTTGAGTTGGGTTTCAGACGCCTGCTCACGCCCAGTATTTCGCCTTGTCCGGCAGCACCCACCGCACGCCGCCGCGCGGGTCTTCCTTGTCGCCGCGATAGCGCGGGATCAGGTGGATGTGCAGGTGCGGAACGGTCTGTCCGCCGGCCGGGCCGTGGTTGATGCCTATGTTATAGCCGTCCGGCTGGTGATGTTTGTCGAGCACGGTTTTGGCCTGCGCCAGCGCCTTGAGCAGCGCAGCCTGTTCGGCTTCGGTGGCGTCGAACAGCGTGGCGAAATGTCTGCGCGGGATGATGACGGTGTGTCCGAGCGAGACAGGAAAGCCGTCCTTATAGACCACGGTGAGTTCGTCTTCCGCAATGATCCGCAGGGGATCGAGGTGGCAGAAGGGACAGGGTTTTGCTGTGGGAGGTGTCATGCGTAAAGAGTTTCAGGGTGGATGCGGAAATCAGGGACGCGGCTGGCTGGCGTCACGCCACCAGCGGCGGCTCGTCCATTAGGGCGATCTGCTCACGCAGTTCGAGAATGCGCGCCTGCCAGTATTGCTGGCTATTGAACCACGGAAACGCGGCCGAAAAAGCCGGGTCGTCCCAGCGCCGGGCAAGCCACGCGGCGTAGTGGATCAGGCGCAGGGTTCTGAGTGCTTCGACCAGATGAAGTTCACGCGAATCGAACTCGGCGAAGTCTTCGTAGCCGCTGAGGATCTCGTTGATCTGCGCCTGCTGCTCGTCGCGTTCGCCCGACAGCAGCATCCACAGGTCCTGCACCGCCGGGCCCATGCGGCTGTCGTCGAAGTCGACGAAGTGCGGGCCGGCCTCGGTCCACAGCACATTGCCGGCGTGGCAGTCGCCGTGCAGGCGGATGGCGGCGACGCTGCCCGCGCGTTCGTAACAGTGCGCCACGCTTGCAAGCGCGTGATCGACCACGCTGTTCCATGCGGGCGCGAGGTCGGGCGGCAGCCAGTTGCCTTCGCGCAGGAAGTCGCGCGACGCAGTGCCAAAGGTCTCGATGTTCAGCGTGGGGCGGTGGGCAAAATCGGTCAGCATGCCGACCGCATGGATGCGGCCAAGAAAACGTCCCATCCATTGCAGGGTGTCGGCGCGGTCGAACTCGGGCATGCGCCCGCCCTGTTTGGGGTATACGGCAAACCGAAAGCCGGCGTGCCGGTGCAGGGTGGCGCCATGCAATACCAGCGGGGCGACGACCGGGATTTCGCGCGCGGCGAGATCGACCGTGTAAGCATGCTCTTCGAGGATGGCGGCGTCTGGCCAGCGCTCGGGACGGTAGAACTTGACGACGACGGGTGCGTCATCCTCGACGCCCATCTGGTAGACGCGGTTTTCGTAGCTGTTCAATGCCAGCAGGCGGCCGTCGGCCTTGAGGCCGGTGCTGTCGAGCGCGTCGAGCGCGCAGTCGGGCGTCAGGGCGGAATAGGGGTGGGACAAATCCATCATGGGCGGGGCAAAGCGGCTATACCTTGAAAGGTGCGCACCTGAAAACACAAGGAATCTGATGATGCCTCAACTCGCCACTTCCATCGCTGCCGCATGAAAACGCCCGATCCGTTCAGCATGGAGATTTCGCGCCATGTCTGGGAGACGCGGTATCGCGCCGCGGGCGAGGCCGGCATCCGTGACAGCTGGCAGCGGGTGGCGCAGGCCATCGCGCAGGCCGAAGGCGACGCACGCGCGCCGTGGGTCGAACGCTTTTACGCGCTGCTGGACGGCTTCCGTTTTCTGCCCGGAGGCCGCATTCTCGCCGGCGCCGGAACCGGTCACCGGGTGACGCTATTCAACTGCTTCGTCATGGGCGCTATCGAAGATGAGCTTGAATCCATCTTCGAGGCGCTGAAGGAAGGCGCGCTGACCCTGCAGCAGGGCGGCGGGGTGGGCTATGATTTTTCCACCCTGCGCCCGGCTGGAACGCAAGCCCAGGCGACCGGCAGCATCGCTTCCGGCCCGGTGTCCTTCATGCACATCTGGGACGCCATGTGCGCGACGATGCTGTCGACCGGCGCGCGGCGCGGCGCAATGATGGCGACGCTGCGCTGCGATCATCCTGACATTGAAACCTTCGTCGACGCCAAGCGCAACCCGGCGGTGCTGCGGCATTTCAACCTGTCGGTGCTGGTGAGTGATGCCCTGATGGCGGCGGTGGCACACGACGCCGACTGGCCGCTGGTGTTTCCCGGCCAGCGCGTGACGCGCACGGTCAGGGCGCGCGCGCTGTGGCAACGCATCCTGCGCGCGGCCTACGACACCGCCGAGCCTGGCGTGCTGTTCGTCGACACGATCAACCGCGACAACCCCCTGGCCGCCATCGAGACGCTCTCCGCCACCAACCCCTGCGGCGAGATTCCGCTGCCGCCCTACGGCGCCTGCGATCTCGGCTCGCTCAATCTGACCGCCTGCGTGGTCGCGCCGTTTACGGCCGACGCCCGTCTTGATCTCGATGCGCTGGCGGCTTCCGCAGGCACGGCGGTGCGCTTTCTCGACGACGTCATCGACGTTTCGCGCTACCCGCTGCCGGCGCAGGCGGAACAGGCGCGCCGCAAGCGACGCCTGGGCCTCGGCATTACCGGGCTGGCCGACGCGCTGGTCATGCTGGGGCTAGCTTATGACAGTGCGGCTGCGCGAGAGCTGGCGAGCCGCGCGATGCAAACGCTGCGCGATGCGGCCTACCGCGCCTCGATCGACCTCGCGCGCGCGAAGGGCAGCTTCCCCGCGTTTGAGCGTGACGCCTGGCTGGCGAGCCGATACGCACGGCGGCTGCCGCCAGACATTCGCGCAGGCATCGCCGCGCACGGACTGCGCAACAGTCATTTATTGGCGATCGCCCCGGCCGGCACCATCAGCCTGCTGGCCAACAACTGTTCCAGCGGC
>NCCT01000098.1:0-2367 GCA_002279795.1 Hydrogenophilales bacterium 12-61-10 | reverse complement strand
TGTTCCAGCGGCATCGAGCCGGTGTTTGCCGCCGTAGCCGATCGCCGCGTGCTGCAGGCCGACGGCCGTTACCGTAGCCACAGCGTGCTCGATTTCGCCTGCCAGCGCTGGCAGCAGGGCGGCGGCGAGGGTATGCCGCCCGCCCTGGTCGAAGCGCGGCAGCTCGATCCGCTCGCGCATCTGTCGATGCAGGCCGCGTTGCAACCCTATGTCGATAACGCCATTTCCAAGACCATCAACGTCGCCGCCGAGCTGCCGTTCGAGCGCTTCGCCGATCTGTACCGGCAGGCGCACGCGCTGGGCCTCAAGGGCTGCACCGTGTTCCGTCCCAATCCGGTCACCGGCGCGATCCTCAGCGAGTCTGCGGCCGATCGGGTACCGTGTTGCGGCATTGAACGCGAGGCAGATTGAATCCATGAACCCATCCAATACTCCCCGCATCGGCCTGGCGCTGGGCGGCGGCTCCGCGCGCGGCTGGGCGCACATCGGCGTGATCCGCGCTTTGAAGGCGGCCGGCATCGAGCCGGACATCGTGTGCGGCACCTCGATCGGTGCGCTGGTGGGCGCGGCCTATGTGGGCGGCGAGCTCGACCGGCTGGAAGACTGGGTGCGCAGCCTGCGCCCGCAGACCGTGGTGAGCTTTCTGGACTTTTCGCTCAACGGCGGGCTGATCAAGGGCGACAAGCTGATCGATTTTTTTCGCAGCCATTTTGTCGACCGCGAAATCGGCGACCTCGCGCGGCCGTTCGGCGCCGTTGCCACCGACCTGCGCCGCGGTCGCGAGGTCTGGTTGCGTGACGGCCATGTCACCGACGCGGTTCGCGCCTCGATTGCCCTGCCCGGGTTGTTCACGCCGGTGCAGCGCGATGGCAGCTGGCTGGTAGACGGCGGGCTGGTCAATCCGGTGCCGGTGTCGCTGTGCCGTGCGATGGACGCCGACATCGTGATCGCCGTCGACCTCAATTCAGATCTGCTGGGTCGGCATCTCAAACCGCGCCCGCATGCTACCGGGAAGACACGCAAGCAGGCCGCAGCCGAGCCCGATTCGCTGGCCAATGGGGTGTTGGCGCGCCTCCAGTCGGGCATCTCGCAGTTCGGCATCAATCATCATGACGGCGCCGAGCCGCCCGCCATGCTCGACGTGTTGGCCTCCAGCATCAACATCATGCAGGTGCTGATCACGCGTAGCCGGCTGGCTGGCGAGCCGGCCGACGTGATGATCACGCCGCAGCTGGCGGAACTGGGACTGATGGAGTTTCACCGTGCGGCCATGGCGATCGATGCCGGCAGGCGTGCGGTCGAATTCGCCCTGCCCGCGCTGCAGATGCGGCTGGAGGGCGTGAACGGAGGGTAATGCGGAGCTGGGCGCTAAGCTTGGGAGGCGCACAGCGCCAGCTTGCGCGCCCGGTCCAGCCGCTTGATCGCTGCTTCGCGCTGCGACGCCCCGGAACGGGAGGCGGCCGCTTCGCACCAGGCCAGTTGCACCGGGCGGCGGCTGCGGGTGTAGCGCGCGCCGGCCGGGCCGTCGCCGTTATGCTCGGCGAGCCGGCGCTCGAGGCCGGTGGTGATGCCGGTGTAGAGCGAGCCGTCGACACAGCGCAGCAGGTACACCCACCACGTGCCGGTGGGCGGCGCGCCTGTCTCGGCGGGCCCGGAGTCAGACGTCAACTGCGATCTGTTGCGTCCACAACAAGGCATCCATGTGCACGGCGTTGATCTCGGCGACATCGCGCCCGATCTGCGCAGACAGGGTTTCGATGCCGCCGAGGTCGTCCTGTTCGCAGGCAATGGCCAGCGCCAGATACGGCGCATAGGGGCCACGCTGCGAGAGGATGGCTTCGGTGATTTCGACCGGCAGGCTGACCTGCTTGAGCACCTGTTCCATCGGCATGCGCATCACCACGTCGAGCAGGGAAAACAGGCCGGTAACAAAAACTTCGTCGCGCGCCTTGGCGAACAGCGCCTTGCTCGCCAGCTGCTCGGCCACGCGGGCGCGCACCAGGGCGTTTTCCAGCACCGCAGAGTCGAGCTCCTGTGCCTGGCCGCCGGTGAACAAAATCAGCGTTAGCCAGCGATACAGCTTGTCCTGCCCCATGATCATCAACGCCTGCTCGATGCCGCCCACCTTGTGCAGCAGCCCGATTCCGGGCGAGTTCACATAGCGCAACAGGCGTATCGACAGCGCCGGGTCGTGGCGGAACTGCTCGACCAGTACCGACTGCTCGGCGCCGGTGCGCACCCGGTTCATCAGGTCCAGCACCTTGGCGCGCGAGGGTCCGAGCACCGGCGAGTCGAGCTTTTCGTGGCGGGTGATGAATGGCCCCATGAAGCGCGCGAACTGCAGCTTGTGGCACATGTGGAAGGCTT
>NCCT01000097.1 GCA_002279795.1 Hydrogenophilales bacterium 12-61-10 | reverse complement strand
TGTGGAAGCCCAACCCTGATCAGGGGCTGAGTTTCAGGCAGCGCATAAATCACCTCAACGTTGATTGCTGCTGATGTCATACGGGATACACCTCGTCAGCGCGACGCACAAAAGCGTCAACAAAGGTATTGGTAATATGGCTGAAAACAGGAGCCAGAATTGTTTCCAGCATGCGATTGGAAAACGCATATTGAAGCCGGAACTCAACTTTGCACGCATCGCTACCCAAAGGTGAAAACAACCAGTCTCCAGACAGTTCGGAAAAAGGTCCATCCTGCAATTTGATACGCATCTCGCGTGGATGGACTTTGACATTTTCAGTGGTGAAATGCTGGCGTATCCCCATATAGGCAATATGTATGGTCGCCACGGTTCGACTTTCATCGCGCAGTTTCAACTCGGTGCCCCCGCACCATGGCAAAAATATAGGATAGTCCTCGACCCGGTCAACCAACTCAAACATACGTTCAGGGGTGTGCGCAACCAGTACACTTTTTTCTACACGCGCCATGAATGCCTGAAGCCTTGTAAAATTGAAGATTGTACTGAAGCCTTACACCATGAGCATCGCTGATAACAAAAAAGCCTTTCACGATTACTTCATCGAAGAAAAGTTCGAGGCTGGATTGGTGCTCGAAGGCTGGGAAGTCAAAGCCATACGCGCAAACCGGGTTCAATTGAAAGAAGCCTATGTCGTCGTTAAAAATGAGGCGGTTTACCTGATCGGCTGCCACATCAGCCCGCTACTTTCTGCCTCCACGCATATCCTGCCCGACCCCACACGCTCGCGTAAGCTTCTTCTACATGGCTCAGAAATCAACAAATTGATCGGAAAAACAGAGCGCGCTGGCTTCACCCTTGTGCCGCTCAATATGCATTTTTCAAAGGGACGCATCAAACTGGACATTGGCCTGGCGAAAGGAAAAAAACAGCACGATAAACGTGCGTCCGAAAAAGACCGTGAATGGGAGCGTGAAAAACAGCGGATTGTTCGTTCAGCTCAGCGTTGATCACATTAATGGTCCTTGAGCGGACAAAATATGAACCCTTGCAGATGATCGGATGAAATCAATCGCCGGTCTATCTATTAGCACTCTTGCATATGCCGAAATTTCAGCTAACATTGTCAATGTTTCGACAACCTAGGGTTAAGTCATGTCGGCGCTGCCTGTATACCAAGTTGAATTCATCCCGCTTGAACGCCGCCTTGGTGATCGTCGCGTTGCTTCATTTGATGCTGCATTACCACCCAACTTGGCGGCTGACCGTCGTAAAGCTCCGGTGATTGGTCGTCGTTCAGAAGACAGACAAGCCATCCCGCTCAAGCTTGTATAGCATTGAGTTCCACGCCACGGGAATGCCATCTGCGCTCTCTTGCTTGATTATTGCAGATACCATCAGGCCAATTCTGGCTTGATATTCTGGTTCCTCAATCCGCACGCCCAATCAACTAAAAGCCTACACGCATATTGAGCCGACAATAGCTCGGCTAGCCGGCGTGCCGTAGTTCACAAATCCAAGAAATTTGCTTGATCGTTATCGTACGATTTGTCGGCGTTATCCATGAGTCATGGGAAAATCGCGCTGGCCCAATTGACTACAACCTTATTTAGAAAGCAAATACAGCTTGAGCGTTGCTACCGTTTCAGATCTCCTGACTTTTGATGAAGTTATCGACGTCCGCTCGCCTGGCGAGTTTTCAGAGGATCATATTCCCGGCGCAATCAACCTGCCGGTTTTGAATGACGCCGAACGGGAACGAGTGGGTACACTTTACAAACAGGTGTCCTCGTTTGAGGCAAAAAGGCTTGGGGCTGCGCTGGTATCGCGCAATATTGCCATTTACCTCGAAGAGTATTTGGCCAACAAACCCAAATCGTATCGCCCTTTGATTTATTGCTGGCGTGGCGGAAGCCGCAGCGGATCACTAACGCATATTTTGCAAAAAATTGGTTTCGGTGCGGTGCAACTCGATGGAGGTTACAAAGCCTATCGTCGGCATGTCATCGCTGAACTTGCACATTTGCCGGCACAACTCGATTATCGTGTCATCTGTGGTCCGACCGGTAGCGGTAAAAGCCGTTTACTGCAAGCACTTGCCCAGAACGGGGCGCAGGTTCTGGATCTTGAAGAAATTGCGGCTCATCGTGGATCTCTGCTGGGTGCGTTACCCGATCAACCTCAACCCTCGCAAAAAAGCTTCGAGAGCGCTATCTGGTCTGCCCTGAGAAGTTTTGATCCTGCACGCCCCGTTTTTGTCGAATCAGAAAGCAAAAAAATCGGTGCAGTACGTGTCCCTGAAACACTCCTTGTGGCCATGCGCGCCAGTTCCTGTGTCCGGCTCGATATCCCCCTTGCCGCACGGATTAAATTACTTGTTGAGGACTACGCGCATTTTCTCCTTGATGCCAATTTGATCAATGCGCAGCTTTCTCATCTAATTACCTTGCGCGGCAAGGACACTGTGCAAGCGTGGCAAGAACTGGCCAGCCTGCATGCATGGGACAAACTGGTCGCCAGCCTATTGACGCAACATTACGATCCCGCTTACTTAAGATCCTTGTCGAACAATTATCCCGCTGGAGTGGAGGATTTGAGTTTTAGCACTACAGATTTGTCAATTCTTGGATTACAGCAGATCGCACAACAAATCCATTCGGCGTGCCTTGCTAATAATCCATAATGACTTGGTTGGTTTAATGGATAGTTTGAGGTTACGCGTTACCCGCGATTAACCTCGATCACATTCTGCACGTGTTGCAATCTAGCAAGCAATCGGGACAATTGCTGTAACTCCTTGAGCCGCACCGTGATATGCATGGAGGCATATTCGCCACGGCTTTCAGTGTTCACGCGCAAGACATCAAGTCGTTCCTTGGCAATCACATCTGAAATATCGCGCAGCAGCCCCTGACGGTCGAATGCTTTCAGCCGGATATCCACCTCGAAAGCCGCTCCGGCATCTAGCGCCCATTCGGCGGCCATCGTCCTATCAGGATTGGCGCGTTTAAGCGCAGAACAATCCGGGCGATGAACGGTGAGCCCGCGCCCGACCGTGGTGTAAGCAACGATGTTATCGGGCGGCTGCGGTCTGCAGCAACGTGCCAGCGTCACTGGCACATCCCCCAATCCGGGAATAATGACCGGATTTCCCGACTTGGCATGCGTCCGCGGTTTTGCTGTTGGAATTAGCGCTGGGGTCGATTTTCCAGGTTCCTGCAAGGCATTGATCAAATCACGATGACCGACGTCACCTCGGCCAAGCGCTGCAAAAAATTCGTCAACTTTTCCGAATTTGAGCCGCTGCGCGAGCTTCTCCTGATTCGTATCCACCACACCCAGGCGTTTAAGCTCCTTGTCCAGCAAGCTACGTCCCAACCCCACTTGCTCGCCAACGTCACGCTGGCGGAACCACGCCCGCACCTTCGATCGCGCTCTATGCGTAATCAAATAACCCAGCGCCGGGTTTAGCCAGTCGCGACTCGGCTCACCCTCCTTGGCCGTAATGATTTCAACACGCTGGCCATTTTCGAGCAGGGTATTCAGCGGAACCATTACGCCATTCAGTTTGGCACCGCGACAGCGATGTCCAAGATCAGAGTGCAATGCATAGGCAAAATCGACAGGCGTTGCGCCGCGCTCGAGCGCCACCACTCTTCCTTGTGGAGTCAGCACATAGACTTGGTCCTGAAACAACTCGGTCTTGAACTGCTCAGTAAATTCACTGCTGTCGGCAACGTCATCCTTCCAATCCAGGATGCGTCGTAACCAGGCTATTTTCTCTTCGTACTGGGCATCTTGCTTGCCGCCTTCCTTATAGCGCCAGTGAGCAGCAACGCCCAGTTCGGCGTGCTGGTGCATGTCGAACGTACGAATTTGTACTTCAAGCGCGCGGTCCTCCGGGCCAATCACCGCGGTATGCAACGAGCGATAATCATTTCCCTTGGGCTGCGAAATATAATCGTCAAACTCCCCCGGAATAGGCTGCCACAGGTTATGAACCAAGCCGAGCACGGTGTAGCAGTCGATCTCACGTTTGACCAGCACGCGCACTGCGCGAATGTCATATAACTGCTCGAAACTCATGTGCTTGCGCCGCATTTTGTTGACGATGCTCGCAATATGTTTCGGACGGCCGCTTACGTCTGCTTCGATATCATGCTGAACAAGTTCGGCTTGCAATCGTTCGACTATGTTCTTGATATAGGCTTCGCGATCGACCCTTTTCTCATCAAGCTGGGCAGCAATGGTTTTATAGGTGTCTGGCTCCAGATAGCGAAAGGCCCAGTCTTCCATTTCCCACTTGATTTGCCATACGCCAAGGCGATTGGCCAGGGGGGAAAACAATTCGCGCGCCTGTTGCCCCAATGCCTTACGCATGGCGGGGTCCTTGCCTGAAGCACAACGCAGTGCATGCGTCCTCTCGGCCAACTTCACGAGCACGACCCGAATATCCTCCACCATCGCCAAAACCATCTGACGCAGAGCTTCAAACTGGGCATGTGGGTCAAGGCGCTTATCTGTCGCGCTGGTGGCTAGGGCTTCGATACGCGCCATGGCTGCCACCCCGCGCGCCAGTCGCCCTGCAGTGCCAAAAGTCGCATTAAAATCAGGTGCGGCGTGCAAACAGTCATGCAACAGGGCTGCGGCTACAGCGTCCGCTCCGACCCTCAACTCTGCAACAATCAGTGCCGTCCCAACGCTATGCGAAAAAAACCTGCTCTCAAGATGAGCATGCGCATAATCCAGCGCACGCCAAGTAGTGTCGTTCTCGGCCACAGGTAACACACGTGCTAAAGCTTGCCTGGCTGATTCCAGATCGACAGCATCAAAGCAGCGTGGGCGGACGAGTTGACTCATTCTCTGAATTGCATTGCATGCTCCAATCAGCGGCATGGAATCTGCACAAGTGAAAAACACCCGTCAAGCCGGAACGAAGAACTGACTGAAAATAACTTGTGCAAGTAAAGCGCGGTCACCATCTCAGGATGGCCCAACCAGAAAAACGAAAGTAGCGTTTCTAGCCCACCCAAACGAGGAATGACGATAACAGGAATAAGCCCATAGAATGTCTGGCTTTATGCAACGTGTTCGATCGAATTACCTGCCTTCGATTGCGTTGGGCTGAATTTTCACTTTTTGTCCAGCCTTGACCAATGCAAGCATCGCTTGCATATCTGCTTGCTGCTGTGCCTGCATCACGCCTGCCTCAATTGACGACAGCAAGCGAGAATCGAGACCTGGCGCATCCAGCACTCGACTTACCCGCACAATACGATAAGAGCCATCGGGCCGCATAAAACCGGTGTAAGCCGGAAGCTTTTCGGCGGCAACCCGAAATACCGCCTTAGCTTCTGTTGCATCAAGCATGGCCGAAGGTTGACGCCCAACAATATGGAAAGCCGACCAGTTCTGGCCTGCCTCCCGCCCTTTAGCGAGGCTTTGAATCATCAATTCACCTTGCCCTGTCAGCAATCGTGCGCTTTGCTCCTCACGCAAACGAGCTTCGATCGCTGGCTTCACCTCAGCCAGCGGGCGAACCCGTGCTGGACGATGTTCAATCACCCGCGCAGCCACTAAAACACCTGGCTGAACCTCTATCGCCTCCGTATTTTGCTTTGATTTAACGGATTCAGAATTGAATACAGCCGCCAGCAAGCCAGGATGATTGAAGGGGGATGAGGCTTTTTTGGACGTCATCCATCCACTTTGCTGAATGGTCAATTTGGTAGCCGCTGCAGCCGGTTGTAAAGAGTCAGCATTTTCATAAACCAGGTTGCCAAAATTATCGGCCATATCTGCAAAAACCTTTTGAGCCCGCTGCTTGCGTAGGGCGTCAATTACTGCCGCACGGACGTCAGACAAAGGTGCGGCCTGCGCCGCCTGAATACCATCCAAACGAATCACGTGATAGCCGAAATCACTCTCAACCGGCCCGCGAATTTCATTAGGTTGCATGCTGAAAACAGCATCATCAAAAGACTTGACCATCATGCCGCGTCCAAAGCTTCCGAGATGACCATCCTGTGCGGCCGAGCCCGGATCCTGCGACTGCGACCGAGCTAGTTCGGCGAAGCGCTCGGGTGATTTTTGCACTGTGTTAAAAAGCTCATTTGCTTTCGCTCTGGCTTTAGCACGCGTTGCCGCATCTGCATTTTTTTCAACAGCAATCAGGATATGACTTGCACTGCGTTGCTCGGGCAAGCCAAACTCTGCCATATGAGATGCATAGTATTCAGAAATATCATCGTCACTGATAGTCACCCCGGCTGCTACATTGGCCCTGTCTAGCACCAGATACTCTGCACGTAGCTGCTCAGGCTCGGTAAAGGCTGATTTGTTGTTCGCGTAATATTTAACTATGTCATCCGGCTTTAGCTTGATTTGAGCAATCACGGTTGAAGCAGGCAAATCGACCCATGAAACTTCACGTTGCTGAGCCACCAAACGAGCAATTTGATTCAGGGAAGTCGAAGAAGGAAACGCTGCGAGCGAGGCGGGGCTCGTGACAGTTTCCAGCATAAAAGACTGGCGTAATTCACTCTCGAACTGAGCCGGTGTGCGGTTATTCTGGCGGAGAACAGCCTCATAACGCTGCGGTGAAAACTTACCACCCTGCTGAAAAGCAGGAATCTGCATCAATACTGCGGCAACATAGGCATCAGGAGCGATGATTTTAAGTTTTTGCGCATCCTGAAATAAAGCCTTGCGGTCGATCAAACCATCAAGTACTTGCTT
The DNA here is from genome assembly GCA_002279795.1 of Hydrogenophilales bacterium 12-61-10. GTDB lineage: Bacteria > Pseudomonadota > Gammaproteobacteria > Burkholderiales > Thiobacillaceae > Thiobacillus. The sequence continues at coordinate 628 of NCCT01000097.1, read as the reverse complement.
GCGGAATTGAGCTGTCTCAGTAACCGCAGGATCGAACGAGGGGCCAAGTGACTCACGTAACCGGTCAGCCTGACCCTGCGTTTCGCGCGCAAGCTCCTCGCGTGATACCCCCACATCACCGACCTTGGCAATCTCGCCGCCGCTCTGGTCTCCCGACATGTAAGAGTCCAAGCCAAACAGTGCAAAGGAAAGTGCAATTAAACCCAACAAGACCTTAGCTAACCAGCCCTGTGCGTGGTTGCGGATTGCTTCAAGCACGGCATCTACTCCAGAAAAACATCAAATGAGATTTTCGCGCACTTTGCTTCGCGCGTCTTCACTCGTGGGGAATTAATCCAGTCAAATTGTTTGTTTGATCGCTCGAAATCAGAAATGAAAAAAGGCGAACTTTCGTTCGCCTTTTTGTGTTGGCGGAGCGGACGGGACTCGAACCCGCGACCCCCGGCGTGACAGGCCGGTATTCTAACCAACTGAACTACCACTCCATTATGCTAAGAAAGTAGAATACTTATTTAACTGGTTGCTTTTTACTGCTGGTGGGTGCTGAGGGGCTCGAACCCCCGACATCCTCCGTGTAAGGGAGACGCTCTACCAACTGAGCTAAGCACCCTACGAAGGCCGAAATTAT
>NCCT01000096.1 GCA_002279795.1 Hydrogenophilales bacterium 12-61-10 | reverse complement strand
CGAGTGACAAGGTACAGGATGAATGGCCGTCAGTTTACTAGACGTCTTGGGATCACAAATTTGTGCATATGTAGCTGACGTCCCCGCGAAAATGGCACTCGCCTCCCCGACCCTATACAGACCCCGGAAAAGAAAAAAAGCCACACCGAAGGATGGCCTAAGTGCTTGCTATGTTTGGCTCCCCGACCTGGACTTGAACCAGGGACCTGCGGATTAACAGTACTGCGACTAGCCTGACTTGTGGCCGAACCTATGCAGAACCTCGCTAGTAGTTCGGTCAGCTGGATGCTTGTAGAAGTGCTTCCCGCAGTATTCCAAGCAGGGTGAGGCAATAAGCCCGTTCACCTGGACACCCTCGGGATTACACAAATGAAAAACGGCCTCCAGTGGCAGAACCACGGGAAGCCGCTTTAATATTGGTGGCCAGTCTCGGAATCGAACCAAGGACACGCGGATTTTCAATCCGCTGCTCTACCAACTGAGCTAACTGGCCGAAAGAGGGCGCAATTAAACCGGATTGAGCCCCATGCGTCAAGGAAAAACGGCGTGCCCAGCCAATATCATGGCCCGGTCCACCCGCTCCCGCCGGAACCGGGCAGGGGTCGGCTGTCCGCATCGAGATCAACTAACATGGCTGCATGGCCACGACGGACTCCTTTGCCAACAGCATGCAGCTAGCTACGCTCGAAGAGCTGCGCGTGCATGCCCCTTTCAGCAGCATGACGCAGGCCGATCTGGCCTGGCTGGTGGAGCGCCTGTCGCTGGTCTATTTTTCTCAGGAGATGACGCTGCTGGACGCCGGCGGCACCGCGCCGGACTGTCTTTTCATCGTCAGGCAGGGCGTGATCGAGGCCGAAGCGCCGGGGCAAGGCGGCACACGCTTGCTGCAGCTGAGCGCTGGCGAACTGTTTCCGCTGGGCGCCCTACTGGCCGGGCGGGCCGTGGCGAACCGCTATGTCGCCGCCAGCGACAGCTTCTGCTACCGGCTGGCGGGGGCCGACTTTCATGCCCTGCTAGAACGTAGCAGAACATTCAGCGATTTCTGCACCCGCCGCATCGCCAGCCTGCTGGAACACTCGCAGCGTGCGGTGCAATCCGAATATGCGCTGGCACAGGATGACGAAAGCCGCTTTTCACGCCCGATACGCAGTCTGATTCAGCGCCCCCCGCTGACGGCCGGGCCTGCTACACCGCTGGCCGATGCACTGGCGGCGATGGATGCCGCGCAGGTGGGCTCGATCGTGGTGTGCGACGACGCGGTCCGCCCGCTGGGAATCCTGACGCTGAAGGACGTATTGAAGCGGGTGACGCTGGCCGGCGTATCGCTGGACACGCCGATCGCCGCGGTGATGTCGGCTGCCCCGGCGACGCTGGCGGGTACGGCGCCGGTGGCGGAGGCCTTGCTGTTGATGGCCCGCCACGCCATCCACCATGTGCCGCTGGTGGATGGCGGCCGTTTGATCGGGGTAGTCTCGGAAAAGGATGTGTTCGCGCTGCGCCGCCTGTCGATGCAGGGCATCAGCGGCGCCATCGCGCGCGCCGAGGACCCGGCCAGCCTGCCGGCGCTGGCGCAGTCGATCGGCACACTCGCGCGCAATCTGCTGGCGCAGGGCATGGATGCGGAAAACCTGACCGCCATCCTCTCGGGCCTCAACGACCGGCTGACGCAGCGGGTGCTCGAACTGGAAAGCCGCGCCGCGCCGCTGCCCGATGTGCCCTGGTGCTGGCTCGCGCTGGGCTCGGAAGGGCGCATGGAGCAGACTCTCGCTACCGATCAGGACAACGCGCTGATCTACCGCCACGCCACGGAGACCGAGCGGGCTGCGCTGCTGGCGTTTGCCGAACGGGTCAACCAGCGGCTGGCGGCATGCGGGTTTCCACTGTGCAAGGGCGGCATCATGGCCGGCAACCCGGCCTGGTGCCTGAGCGTGGAGGACTGGCGCGCCACCTTTGCCAACTGGATCCATCGCGGCGACGCGCCCGCGCTGCTGCATGCCAGCATTTTCTTCGACTTCCGACCGCTTTACGGCACGCGCGAACTGAGCGACGGGCTGCGCGCATGGCTCAACGCCAGCATCCGGGATCAGCGGCTGTTCCTCCGGCACATGGCGCAAAACGCGCTCGCCCATCGGCCGCCGCTCGGGTTGGTGCGCGATTTCGTGCTGTCGTCGGACAGCGGCAACGAGGCGCACACCCTCGACCGTCAAACTCAACGGCATCACGCCGTTTGTCGATGCCGCACGGATATTTGCGCTATACGCCGGTGTCGACGCAACCGGCACGGCAGCCCGGCTGCGTGATGCGGCGCACCGCTGGAACCTCACAGCAGACACGGTGGAATCCTGGGTAGCGGCGTTTCATTTCATCCAGCTGCTGCGCCTGCGCCATCAGCACACGCAGCAAACCCGGGGGGAGACGGTCGGCAACCGCATCGACCCCGACCAGCTCAATGCGCTGGATCGCCGCATCCTGAAAGAAGCCTTCCGTCAGGGCCGCAAATTGCAGGGGGTGATGGAACGCTATTTTGAATTTTGATCCAGCCATTTTGCGGACTTTTGGCGGTGGGTGCTTTGTACCTACTCCGCGTACGGCTTTTGCGCTAATGTGCGGGAACCCGCCATGGCAGGATCGGGGCGTGGATCAATAACAACGTCAATCAACCAGCCAGGAGGCTCCCCATGTCAAGCACACAACCGGATTGGGCCGCGATCGATCAGGATCCGCGGTTTCAGGCACTGCACAAGAAGAAAACCACGTTCCTGTGGGGGCTGATGCTGTTCTCCACCGCCTATTACTTCCTGCTGCCGGTGGGCGCGGCCTACTTCCAGGATCTCTTTAAGATCAAGGTGTGGGGCCCGGTCAACGTGGGCATTCTGTTCGCCTTGTCCGAATTCATCGTGGCCTGGACCATCGCCGGGATTTACGCCCGCCGCGCCAACCGCGAATACGACACCATGGCCGCAGAAATCGTGCGCGATGCCCGCTCGATCGGAGGCGCAAAATGACCCGACGCACGCCTTCCCTGATCGCAGGCGCTGCGACGCTGCTGGTTTCCGGCTTCGCCTGTGCCAGCACCGGCGCAGTGGCCGACGAGTACAAGTGGATGACCTTCGCGGTGTTCGGCGCCATCATCGCCATCACCATGTACATCACGTTCTGGGCAGCGCGGCAGACGCATACGACGTCGGAGTTCTACGCTGCCGGACGTTCCGTCACCGGTATCCAGAACGGCTGGGCGATTGCCGGCGACTACCTCTCCGCGGCGTCCTTCCTCGGCATTGCCGGCCTGATTTCGCTATACGGCTATGACGGCTTCATGTACTCGGTGGGCTGGCTGGTGGCCTACATCACCGTGCTGCTGGTGATCGCCGAGCCTTGCCGCAACATCGGCAAATACACGCTGGGCGACATCCTCGCGTTCCGCAACAATCCCAAGGCATCGAAAACCGTGGCGGCGCTGTCGACCATCACTGTGTCGACCTTTTATCTCACCGCACAGATGGTCGGCGGCGGCGTGCTGATCAAGACGCTGATCGGCATCGACTACTACATCTCGGTGATCGGGGTCGGCGTGCTGATGCTGGCCTATGTGGTGTTTGGCGGCATGAAGGCCACCACCTGGGTGCAGATCATCAAGGCCGTGCTGCTGGTCACCGCCTCCATCCTGCTGGTGCTGCTGACCTGGAGCCAGTATGGCTTCTCCCTGCCCGGCTTCCTGCAGGCGGTGGTGGATGATCCCAAAGTGCAGGCACAGGTCGCCAAACTGGTCGGCGATGCTGCCACCACCATGACGCCGCAGGAGCTCGGCCAGCGCTTCCTCGAGCCCGGCCTGTTCCTCAAGAGCCCGATCGACCAGATCTCGCTCGGCATGGCACTGGTGCTGGGTACCGCCGGCATGCCGCACATCCTGATGCGTTTCTTCACCGTGCCGACGGCGCAGGCTGCACGCACCTCGGTGCTGTGGGCAATGGGCATCATCGGCGGCTTCTACGTACTGACCCTGTTCCTCGGCATGGGCGCAGCGATTAACGTCGGCTCTGGCGTTATCTCGAACATGGATCCGGGCGGCAACATGGCCGCTCCCCTGCTGGCGCAATACGCCGCCGGCGGTGCCGATTCCGTGCTGGGCAATCTGTTCCTCGCCTTCGTCGCGGCGGTAGCGTTCGCGACCATCGTCGCGGTAGTGGCCGGCCTGGTGCTGGCGGCCGCCTCGGCGATGGCGCACGACATCTACGTCGGCGTCATCAAGGGCGACCATGCTTCGCCGCAGGAACAGGTGATCGCGGCACGGGTGTCGTCTGTCATCGTCGGCATTCTCGCGATCATCGTCGGCATCGCCGCCGAGGGGCAGAACGTGGCGCATCTGGTGGCGCTGGCCTTCGCCGTGGCGGCCTCGTCCAATCTGCCGGCAGTGTTCCTGACCTTGTACTGGAAGAAGTGCAACACTTACGGCATCGTGCTGGGCATGCTGGTGGGCGCGATTTCCGCCATCGTGCTGGTGCTGGTGTCGCCCAACATGACCTACCCCAAGGCGGCGATCAAGGACGCCGAGAAAGTGCTGCAGGGCGAACCGTCACAGCCGGCCAAACCAGCGGTCGCTGCGGTCGAGGCCAGCAGTTTTGCGTGCGAACTGTTTGCGCTGGACGGCTGCGTCAAGTCCGAACCGGCCAAGCATGCCGCACTGGAAAAGCCAGCCAAGCCGGGTGCGCCCGAGAAACTGGCCGCGCTGCAGGTCACGCTGCCGACACTGACTGTTGCCGAGGAAATCAAGACCGCGCAGAAAGACATCGCCAAGCTGGAAAAGGACATCGCGAAGGCCGAAGGGACGCTGAAGAAAATGGAAGGCCAGACCACCAGCATGGTGGGACTGGAGAAGCCATTCTTCCTGTTGAAGAACCCCGGCCTCATTTCCATTCCGCTGGGTTTCCTGATGGTGATCCTCGGCTCGCTGCTGTTCCGCGACAAGCGCGCGGAAGAAATGTGGGAAGAGCTCTACGTGCGCCAGAACACCGGCATCAACGCAGAAGGCGCCAGCGCCCACTGAGTTGACCTGCGTCCGATCAAACCCCCGGGGTCACAGCCGGGGGTTTTTTCATGCACCGAAATATCAGCTTCGAGTTGAACGGAACCAGTGCGCCTGGCGGCTGAAACGGACGAGCTGTCTGAGCCGGATGAGTTTGTGCGCGCGCGCGACCGGCAACAGCGCCAGCCACAGCTGGGCGGTGGCGTAGGCATCGGCCAGCGCGCCGTGGCGCTGGTAAACCGGAATCCGGAAATGGACGAGCCAGTCGTCCAGCGGCCGGTCGAAGCCCGGCCCGTCCGCCACCAGCAGCGGCGCCAGCACCGCCAGATCGAGCCAGACTGCCCGCTCTTTCAAACCCAGACAGGCCTCGCTGGCGCGTGTCAGCGCCAGCCGATCGAACGCCGCATGGTAGGCCAGCCGCGGCTGGCCGCCGGCAAACGCCAGCCAGTCGAGCAGGGCGTCTGCCGGCTCCTGCGCATTGAGCTGCTGCCCGGTGGTGATGCCGTGCAGCAGAATGTTGTCGCTCGCGGTGGCCTCGCGCTGCCGCAGGTGCACCTCGCAGCTGGGCGCCATGTCGATGGCCCGGCCGGCGACCCGGACTGCGCCGATCGCCAGCAGCGGATCGACCCGCGGATTGAGGCCGCCGGTTTCGACGTCGACCACCACCCAACTGTCGTCCAGCGACTGATCGCGGACCGGCTCGAGCGCGAGCGCGTTGCGGCGCGCTGCGAGCGCAGACGACAGGGCTGGGCGAGGACGGAGAAAGGACCAAATCACGATAGGCAAGCCGGAACGGACTGCCTGATGATAGCGGAGCGCCCATGAAAAAGCCCCGCCGAAGCGGGGCTCTGGAGGCAGCCTGATCCCCTGGAGGGAATCAACAGCCGGACCTGATTTACATCATGCCGCCCATGCCACCCATGCCGCCCATGTCACCACCACCCATCGGCGCGCCTTGCTTGTCATCCGGCAGGTCAGCAACCATGCAGTCGGTGGTCAGCATCAGGCTGGCGATCGATGCAGCGTTCTGCAACGCGGTGCGGGTGACCTTGGTGGGGTCGAGCACGCCCATTGCCACCATGTCGCCGTACTCGCTGGTGCCGGCGTTGTAGCCGTAGTTGCCTTTGCCTTCCAGCACCTTGTTGACGACGACTGAAGGCTCTTCGCCACAGTTCTTGACGATCTGGCGCAGCGGCTCTTCGATCGCACGCAGCACGATTTTCACGCCAGCGTCCTGGTCGTGGTTGTCGCCCTTGACGGCAGCAGCTGCCGCCTTGGCGCGCAGCAATGCCACGCCGCCGCCAGGAACGATGCCTTCTTCAACGGCAGCACGCGTGGCATGCAGCGCGTCTTCGACACGGGCTTTTTTCTCTTTCATTTCGACTTCGGTTGCGGCGCCAACCTTGATTACTGCGACGCCACCAGCCAGTTTGGCCTTGCGCTCCTGCAGCTTCTCTTTGTCGTAATCGCTGCTGACTTCGTCGATCTGCTTGTTGATCTGGGCGATGCGGCCCTTGATCATGTCGGCGTTACCGGCGCCATCGATGACGATGGTGTTTTCCTTGCCGATTTCGATGCGCTTGGCGCGACCCAGGTCGGTCAGTTGCGCTTTTTCCAGGCTCAGGCCGACTTCTTCTGCAATCACGGTGCCGCCGGTGAGGATGGCCATGTCTTCGAGCATTGCCTTGCGACGGTCGCCGAAGCCCGGTGCCTTGACGGCGCAGGTCTTGAGGATGCCACGGATGTTGTTGACGACCAGGGTAGCGAGTGCTTCGCCGTCGACGTCTTCAGCGACGATCATCAGCGGCTTGCCGGCCTTGGCGACTTGCTCCAGGATGGGCAGCAGGTCGCGGATGTTGGAGATCTTCTTGTCGAACAGCAGGATGAAGGGATCTTCCAGCAACGCCATCTGCTTGTCGGGGTTGTTGATGAAGTAGGGGCTGAGGTAGCCGCGGTCGAACTGCATGCCTTCCACGACGTCGAGTTCGTTTTCCAGACCCGAGCTGTCTTCAACCGTGATCACGCCTTCTTTGCCGACCTTGTCCATCGCAGCAGCGATGATGTCGCCGATCGAGGAATCGGAGTTGGCGGAAATGGCGCCGACCTGGGCGATTTCCTTGCTGCTGGTACAGGGCACCGACATTTTCTTCAGTTCGGCGACGATGGCGATAACCGCCTTGTCGATGCCGCGCTTCAGATCCATCGGGTTCATGCCGGCGGCAACGAACTTCATGCCTTCGTTGACGATGGACTGGGCCAGCACGGTTGCCGTGGTGGTGCCGTCACCGGCGATGTCGGAGGTCTTGGAAGCGACTTCCTTGACCATCTGCGCGCCCATGTTCTCCAGCTTGTCCTTCAGCTCGATTTCCTTGGCGACGGACACGCCGTCCTTGGTCACGGTGGGGGCGCCGTAGGAACGGTCGAGCACCACGTTGCGGCCTTTCGGGCCGAGGGTCACTTT
>NCCT01000005.1:36504-37628 GCA_002279795.1 Hydrogenophilales bacterium 12-61-10 | reverse complement strand
ATCCGGCCTGAAAGCTTCGCCGACCATTACAGCCAGGCGCGGCAGTTCTTCCTCAGCCAGACCGAATACGAACAGGCGCACATCGCGTCGGCGCTGGTGTTCGAGCTGTCCAAATGCGAACACCCGCATATCCGCGTGGCGGTGGTGGGGCATCTACGCAACATCGACGAGTCCCTGGCGCAGCGGGTTGCCGACGGCCTGGCGATGGACAGCCTGCCCGCTGCGCCGCCCACCGCCGCGCCGGTGCTCGACCTGCCGCTGTCGCCCGCGACGCAGATCATCGGCAGGATGAAAGCCACGCTCGACGGCCGTGCGCTCGGCATCCTGATCGCCGACGGCTCGGATGGCGCGGTCATTGCCCGTATTAAAAAAGCCGTGTTGGCTGCCGGTGCCAGCGTCAAGATCATCGGCCCCAAGGTCGGCGGCGCCAAGCTCGCCGATGGCAAACTGCAGGCGGTCGACAAGCAGCTGGCCGGTGCGCCGTCGGTGATTTTTGACGCCGTGGCGGTGATTCTGTCCGACGCTGGCGCCAGGCAACTCGCTGCGGAGAGTGCCGCGATTGATTTCGTCCGTGATGCGTTTGGTCACCTCAAGGCGATTGGCGTCGATTCGGGTGGCGCCGCGCTGCTGAAAGCGGCACAAGTGCCGACTGACGCGGGCGTCATCGATCTGAAAAATGAAAAAGACTTTATCGCCGCCGCTAAAACCCGGCAGTGGGAGCGGGAAAAAGCCGTACGCACCCTGGCTTGATCCACAGCAAGGCATGGCACCCGCCGGAGCGACGGGTGCAGCCTGTCGAGTGCCCCTTGGCGCAGGCTTCGACAAGCGCCTCGCATGGCAGTGTGTCGTCCTGCTCTAACTTTGATTGCAAGGGTGTATAACGGATACAGACCCCATGCTGGGGATGCGTCTGATTTATCAACTGCACGTCTTCTAAGGAATGTGCTTGGAAAGCAAAAGCCCCAGCTGGCATCTGCCGGTTTCGTCATCCCCTGTCACGGCAGACATGCTGCAGGATGAGCAGCTGTTACTCCAGATTGAACTGGAAAGACAGAATGCCCATCTGCGCCAGAGCCAGCTTGAACTGGAAGCACAGCTAGACCGCTATCTCGATCTCTATGAAA